>NZ_JBXWQZ010000005.1:0-106722 GCF_059612645.1 Ruegeria sp. YKSF131
GTTAAGACGGGCGGACCTGAACTGGCGCTTGAGGTTGAAAACAACGGTTATGCCGACATTCTGGCCGAGGTGAACTGATGGCTTTGCCGCAAGCGAAACAATCCGCAACCGAGGCGCGTCTGGCTACGTTGATCATGCCCGATGCGGGCTGCACCCGTGGTGCACGCGAAGACGCTTTGGCGCGTGTTCTGGAATCCGGCCTGCCGGGGCGCCGGGATGAGTATTGGAAATACACTCAACCCGATAGTCTGATTTCTGCCGAGGCTTTGCCTGCGGCGGTGTTTATCAATGATGAACCGGTGCTTTTCAACGACCTTGACCGTTTGAAAATTGTTTTTGTCGACGGGGTCTTCAGCGCCGAGGAATCCGATGACCTGTCGCTGGACGGTGTCAAGATCGACCGGATTGAAGACATCTGCTGCAAAGACATTCATTGGGCAAAAGACCTGTATGGCGTTCTGGAAGCGCGCGGCCAGTCCCCGGTTCAACGCCCGTTGGCTGCATTGAACACGGCTTTTGCGTCGGACGGCGTTGCCATTCACGTTACGGGCAAACCCTCCAAACCGATCAACCTGATCTATCGTCATGCCTCGCCGACATCCGACGCGATCCTGCATCACGTTATTCGCGTGGAAAGCGGGGCCGAGGTGACTATTCTTGAATCCGGCCCGGCGGCGTCGCGTTTCAACAAATGTACAGAGATTGAAATTGCCGACAAGGGGACGCTGCATCATGTGCGGGCGCAGGGCAGGGACCACGAACGTCGCGCCGCGACCCATATGTTCACGCGTTTGGGGGCAGAGTCGGTCTACAAGTCCTTCACCTTGACTGCGAATGGGGTGCTGACCCGTAACGAACAGGTCGTTGAACTGACCGGCGACAATGCGGTGGCGCATGTGGCCGGGGCCTGTGTTGGGGATGGTGATTTCCACCATGATGACACGGTGTTCATCACCCATGACGCGGTGAATTGCGAAAGCCGTCAGGTCTTTAAGAAAGTGCTTCGCAACGGTGCGACCGGAGTGTTTCAGGGCAAGATCCTTGTAAAGCAAGGGGCCCAGAAAACCGATGGTTACCAAATCAGTCAATCGCTGCTTTTAGATGATGACAGCCAGTTCCTCGCTAAACCGGAACTTGAGATCTACGCCGATGACGTGGCATGTTCCCATGGCTCAACCTCGGGTGCGATTGACGATACGGCGTTGTTCTATCTTCGGTCACGGGGTGTTCCGGTCAAGGACGCGACCAACATGTTGACGCTGGCATTCCTGGCCGAAGCAGTGGATGAGATCGAAGACAGCACTTTGGCAGATGAAATCGTAAGCCGTCTGGAAGGGTGGCTGGCGCGCCGAAGCTGATGGCCCTGTCGTCGGATATCCTAGCAACGTACAAGGGGCCGGGGCGGGTGGTGCGCAGGCTTCTGGATATGGGTCAACGAGAAGACCGGGCGCTGATCTTTGTTATGGCGTTTTGTGTGGTGGCATTCATCGCCCAGATGCCTGGCCTTGCGCGCAAAGCGCATCTGGAAGGCGTTGAGCTGAACATGCTTTTGGGTGGTGCTCTGCTCGGATCCGTGTTCATTCTGCCCTTGGTCTTTTACACGCTGGCACTGGTGTCTCATTGGGCGGCGCGCTTGTTTGGCGGTCAGGGAAGCGCTTATGGTGCGCGCCTGGCGTTGTTCTGGGCGCTGTTGTCGTCTGCACCGCTGGTTCTGCTGAACGGCCTTGTCGCCGGGTTTATCGGACCAGGGCCTACATTGACGATTGTGGGTCTTGTCTGGGTTGCTGTTTTTGTCTGGTTCTGGGTATCCGGTCTCAGACAAGTGCAAAGGTCCGTCGCATGAATTCGAGTTTTCTGGGAAATATGGCTGTCCTGACGATCAGGAACCCGGCCGAAGCGGCGCGACGGCTGATGGCGCTCAAGCTGGGGCGAGAAGTGCTTTGGCTGGCATTTGCACTGGCGGTCGTTTTGAACTGCGTTGTCCAATTGGGAATAGGTTTGTCAATAACAATGGCGGAAGGCCAACCCTCTCCGGCGCTCGAAAGCATTCCCATGGTTTTGGTGCGCTCGGCCGGGGCCATGATGCTGAGCATCGTCGCATTCCTGCTGGTCGGGCGAATGCTTGGAGGTCTGGCGAAGTTCGATGATCTGATGGTTTTGACGATCTGGCTGCAATTCCTGCAAATAGCCGCCTTGGTCGTGACGCTGATCTTGAGCCTGACCCTACCGTTCCTGATGATGATGTCATTGTTGGCGACAGCAATCCTGAGCCTTTACGTCACGCTTCATTTTCTGAACGAAGCGCATCAACTCGGGTCGCTCTGGAAATCCTTTGCGGTAATTGTGTTGTCAGCCCTTGTCGCCATCCCCTTCGTTCTGTTTCTAAGCCCAACCGGGCCCGTCTAGGAATACCTCTCTTATGTATGATGTGCAGAAAATCCGCTCTGACTTTCCGATCTTGTCGCGTCAGGTGAATGGCAAGCCTTTGACGTATCTCGACAATGGTGCTTCGGCTCAGAAACCTCAGGTGGTCATTGACGCGGTGACGCGGGCCTATGCCGAGGAGTATTCGAATGTCCATCGTGGCCTGCATTTCCTGTCCAATCTTGCGACAGAGAAATACGAGGCCGTTCGTGGCACGATCGCGCGGTTTCTGGGGGCATCGAACGAGAATGAGATCGTCCTGAACTCTGGTACGACCGAAGGGATCAACCTGGTCGCTTATGGCTGGGCTATGCCGCGACTTGAAGCGGGCGATGAGATTGTTCTGAGTGTGATGGAGCACCATGCAAACATCGTCCCCTGGCATTTCCTGCGCGAACGACAGGGCGTCGTGCTGAAATGGGTCGACGTCGACGCAGAGGGCGGGCTTGACCCGCAGGCGGTAATCGATGCAATCGGACCGAAAACCAAGCTGGTTGCAGTGACACACTGCTCGAACGTGCTGGGTACGGTTGTAGATGTGAAAGCCATAACTGATGGTGCCCACGCCAAGGGCGTCCCGGTTCTGGTTGATGGCAGTCAGGGTGCCGTTCACATGCCGGTAAATGTCGAAGAAATAGGGTGCGATTTCTACGCGATCACAGGCCACAAGCTTTATGGGCCGTCAGGGTCAGGTGCGATTTACATCAAATCCAAACGCATGGCCGAAATGCGCCCCTTTATCGGTGGCGGCGACATGATCAAAGAGGTCAGCAAGGATCAGATCATCTATAATGACCCGCCAATGAAGTTCGAGGCCGGCACGCCGGGGATCGTACAGACCATCGGTCTTGGCGTGGCGCTGGAGTATATGATGGACCTGGGGATGGAAAACATCGCAGCTCATGAATCCAGCTTGCGCGATTACGCGATGCAACGTCTGACTGGGCTGAACTGGTTGCAGGTTCAAGGCACTCGCCCGGACAAGGCCGCGATTTTCAGCTTTACGCTGGACGGTGCTGGCCATGCTCACGACGTCTCAACCATTCTCGACAAGAAAGGTGTAGCGGTTCGCGCCGGTCACCACTGTGCCGGGCCGCTGATGGACCATCTGGGGGTGACTGCAACATGCCGCGCCAGCTTTGGTCTCTATAACACTACCGATGAAGTTGATACACTGATCGAAGCGCTTGAATTGGCGCATGATCTGTTTGCCTGATTTTGGTTTTGATAAGAGTGCGGCAATCGCGATTTGCAGTTGCACCCGGATTGGAACAAGGTTAGCTAACGGCCAAGGCACCTGTAGCTCAGCTGGATAGAGCGCTGCCCTCCGAAGGCAGATGTCAAGTCTGGCGATCGCGAAAGGTTCTTGAAGAAAGAAGTGACTAAACAACGGTTTGGGTGAATGTCGGGTTCGCCCTTTAGACCGACGAAAATCTCGCGTAAGCATGGCGTAAGCATCTTGCGAACGGTATGCACCCGTAGCTCAGCTGGATAGAGCGTCGCCCTCCGAAGGCGAAGGCCACAGGTTCGAATCCTGTCGGGTGCGCCAGATTTTCCCAATTCCACTCATTGAGCAATTATTTCTCCAACGTAGTGGTCGTCATAGTCGCGAAACTTGTCGAAATTCGCACCCAACTCCTGATGCCTCTGCGGAAGATTCTCAGGTTGTACTTTTCGTTTGGGCTGTGCGTTGCATCATCAGCCAGCCCGAGGCCAACCAAAATCGAGCCGATACCAAGCAGATTCTGAAAGCTTTGAATAACAGGTATCGAGCCACCGCACCCAATCATTGCAGCGGGCTTTCCCCACTCAGATGTCAACTCTGTCTTGATTCGGGAGGCATTGTTGCACAATTCGGGGTGTGAGTGCACTTCCCTTTTCCCCGGACAGACTACCCTACTGCGTCTGTGACAGGTATGCCAAGAGCGGTGTAGCAGTTGAGGACGGTAACGCGGATCTGGATATCGGCGTGTCTAGCCCCCTAGGTCTGGGTCACTAATTTTTGGTTTTTCTATTAGAGTTTCAGGCACGGGAGCTCGCATACCGAGCGCATGGTCGGACGCAACGCCGATTCCACAATTTCCTCAGTATCGGCTGCATCGTTCTTCTGGCGCTTCACGAACGGCTTTACGTAAACTGGCGGGATCAGGCGCACCTCATGCCCCAGCTTCTCGAACTCACGACCCCAGCCAGACGCCGTCGCGCAGGCTTCCATGGCGAGAACGCAGCTTGGGTGTTGCGTAACAAATGCGAGCGACTGGACCCGCGAAAACTTCTTGCGAAACATGACAGATCCGCCGTTGAGCGCGCCGTGCAACTGGAAAACACACTTTGCAAGATCGATACCGATGATAGTAGCTTCGGACATGGACGCTCTCTCCTTCTGTGATGGCTTCATCACTCATCACAATGGCACATTGCGATGTCGTCGGGAGGGGCATCCATGCCATCAAGAAAGCCAAGTGCGGGTGTGCTGACGAACGCCCGCTGTGCGTTGCGTGGTCATCAACAGTTGCAGCAGATAACAGGTTTTCCTTGAGGGAGAAATTTACCATCCGTTGATTGGTGATATGATGTCACCAAAATTGGTCAGATAGTTTCGCTTTTCTGTATCGTTTGGCGATGTATGATCACCAAATGACGCATCCTGATAGAGATACTCCCGTTGTCGGCATCGTCGCTGACGACCTGACAAGCGCCGCTGATGGTGCCGGGCCTTTCATGACAAAGGGATTGCAGATCGTTGTGCGTTGCGCTGCTTCCAGGCCGGGCACGAGGTGTGAAGCGGATGTTGTATCAATTGACTGTGACAGCCGGTCTCAAAATGAGGAGAAGGCCGTTAAGGCAATCGCGCAGGCGACGGAAGCCGTCTCGGCCGCGCCACTGCTATACAAAACCATAGATTCCACTCTCCGCGGTCATGTCAAGGCGGAACTCCGGGCCGCGTTCCACGCCTCAGGTCGCAAACATGTCGTTATCGCGCCTGCTTTTCCGAGTGCCGGCCGGATCACCCGCGGCGGCATTCAGCTTGTCGACGGAGTTCCGGTGTCAGAAACGAGCTACGCGCAAGACCCTGTACACCCGGCCAGAACGTCAAGGATTCTGGATTTGGTTCCGTCAGAACTCGAGTGTGCGGTGATTCTCGATGCTGAAACGCAGGAAGAGCTTGACGCGCGGGTAGCCGCGATCCCCAACCCTGAAGAGACGCTCTGGGTCGGATCTCCCGGCTTGGCGATCGCGCTTGCAAAAACGCAGACAAGCGTGAATGGCCGCGCAACGCAACTGCCAACGGTATCGAAGACGCTCGTTGTGGTCGGCAGCGCGAATGAAATCAGCCGTCAGCAACTGGAACGGTTGCGCGATGCAAAAAGTGTCACGCGGCTGTGCTCGCCTCTCGAGCGGACCGCGTCTCCCGAAACCGTGCTGGCGTATCTGGTCGCAGAGGCGGCCCATCTGATCGCGACGGGCGCCTATGACGCGCTCATCGCGACGGGCGGCGAAACCATGGCGGCGTTGCTGGACAAGCTGAACGTCGATGAATTCGTGCTGATGGGTGAATTCGAGCCCGGGTTTCCGCTCGGTGTTGGCGCTTTGCCTAACGGCAAATCCCTCATTCTCGGCCTGAAAGCCGGAGGTTTTGGCACTGAAACAACCCTTCTCTCCGCCGTCGAAGCACTGACACCCTCCCTAGCACAACATTCAAAGGTATCTTGATGATAAACTCCGCTAAGCCACTGGCTATCACAATGGGGGACCCCTCCGGTATCGGCCCGGAGATTGTGGCGGCAAGTCTCGAAAAACAGCTTCGACCCGCGAAATGCATTGTCTTGGGCAATTCGGAGGTGATGAGGCGCGCGGTCGGGATCGTCGGCGTCGACATGTCGGTCAGGGCGCTTCGAAAGATTGAAGAGGCGCAATTCAAGCCCGGTACGATCGAAGTTCTCGAATGCAGCGTCATGTCTGAGTTGCCGGCATTTGGCGAGATCAGCGGGGAATGCGGACAGGCTGCCTATGACGCCATTGTCAGAAGCATCAAATATGCGGTTGACGGCAAAGTCAGCGGGATCGTGACAGCGCCCATCCACAAGGCAGCCCTATCCGTGGCGGGGATCAAATATCCCGGGCACACGGAAATTCTCGCGGATTTCGGCGGAGCAAAACGGGTCGCTATGTTGCTCGGAAATGATGATATCCGCACCGTCCTGGTCACCATCCATGTGTCGCTTCTCGATGCCATCAAGGGCGCAACTTTTGACGCGCAGATGTCTGCCATTCGCCTCGCGCATGAAGGAGCTGTGGCCCTTGGCTTCAAGAGCCCCCGTGTCGCCGTTGCCGGATTGAACCCTCACGCGGGTGAAGGCGGTCTTTTCGGCCGGGAAGAGATTGAGATCATTGCTCCGGCAATTGAGGCCGCCCGGAAAGAAGGCATAGACGCATCGGGTCCGTGGCCCGGGGACACGGTTTTCATGCAAGCGCGCAAGGGGCAATTCGACATCGTGGTGGCTCAATATCACGATCAGGGTCTTATCCCGGTCAAATACATGGGTCTGGAAAAGGGCGTAAACATCACACTTGGGCTGCCTTTCGTGCGCACCAGCCCCGACCACGGCACAGCATTCGACATTGCCGGAAAAGGCATTGCGGACCCCGCAAGCCTTGCGACGGCCATCACCTACGCGAACCAGTTGGTTGCGTCAAAACTGAAGGAGGCAGCGTAATGGGACTGCGATTCATTTTTATGCTCACGCGCAACGACAAGACCGTTGAGGATGCCGAACAGCATCTGAAAACAGCACTGGCCGAGGGCATTCATCATATCGGCTTCAAAGATGTCGGCCTGCCGCTCGACCGGCTGAAGAAGCTCAATCAGGCCATCAAGGAGGGTGGTGCGACCAGCTATCTTGAAGTGGTCGCATTGGACAAGGATAGCGAGGTCCGGTCCGCCAAAGCCGCCATGGAAATCGGTGTCGACATCCTGATGGGTGGCACAAATGTCGATGCGGTTCTGCCTCTTCTGGAAGGCACGGACATCCAATACTTCCCGTTCCCGGGCAAGATCGTTGGCCATCCGAGTGTTCTGGAAGGCTCCATCGACGAGATTGTGGCCAGCGCCAAGGCTTTGGCGTCGCGCGAAGGCGTGCACGGGCTGGATCTGCTGGCCTATCGTTCGCCGGGCGACGTCGAAACCCTCATGGCTGCGGTCTGCGAAGCCGTCGACAAGCCGGTCGTGATGGCCGGGTCAATCGGCAACAAGAAACGTATTTCAGACGTTTACGCCTCGGGTGCGGCCGGGTTTACCATTGGAACTGCAGCGCTTGATGGCGATTATCCCGCACCGGCAAAAGATGTTCGGTCGCAGCTGAGAGCGATCATTCGGGATGTTGCCGAGGTCAACAATCACGTCTCCGATGTTCCCGCCAAAAACCTCGATGAATCGTTTGCGAAGTTCAACGAGACCTGGAGCCCCCGCGTTGCCGGTCAGATCAACGACATGTTGCTCAAGCTGGTGAAACTCAAGGGTGAGTTTGTCTGGCACCACCACACTGTCGAGGACGAGTTGTTTTTTGTGCATCGCGGCAAGATGCTGATGAAATTCCGCGATCGCGATGAGGAGGTGAACGAGGGTGAATTCATCATCATTCCGCATGGCGTCGAACATTGTCCGGTTGCCCTCAGCGATGTCTGTGAGGTCATGCTGCTAGAGCCTGGCACGACGTTGAACACCGGCAATGCAACCGACGAGCGTACAGTGAAAAAGCTGGCACAGGTCTGAACACGGGGAGGAGAAGGGCATCATGTGTCACGCATGTATAATTGAGAATATAAAAAGCAGTGCGGCGCAGCGCGCGGTCACCGCATCTGGTTCAGTCCTCCCTGAGACCAGTTTTGTGGAAACGCCTTCCGAAGGCAGGCTTCGTGAAGTGATGTCCTTCTCTGGTATCGTCGATCTTACCCACACGCTCACACCGGATTTTCCATCCTTTTTCGGCAAGGCTTTTGAGGTTGAAGACAAGTTCACCTTCGACAAAGACGGGCTGAATCTGAAGGTGATCAAATATGCAGAGCATGTGGGCACTCATTTTGATGCTCCTATCCATTTCAGCGCGGATGGCCAAACCATCGACGAAATCCCTATTGAACGACTTGTCTGCCCCCTCGTGGTAATCGATGTCCGTGTTGGCGCCTGCAAGGATCGGGACTACCGCCTGTCTCTTGCCGACATTGTCGCTTTCGAACGGGAACATGGCGAGATCCCGGAAAATGCCTGTGTCGCCATGTTGTCGGGTTGGGAGGCCCATCTCGGCACCGACAGATTCCGCGGCGAAGACGAAAACGGCACGTTTCACTTCCCGGGTTTTCACGAGGAAGTTGCCGATTTTCTTATTCGCGAGCGTCAGGTCAATGGCATCGCTGTTGACACCATGTCGCTTGATTGCGGCTGCTCCACGGATTTCAAGGTGCACTACAGGTGGCTGCCTTCTGGCCGCTATGGCATCGAAAACCTTGCCAATCTAGGAGCGCTGCCTCCGGTTGGCGCCACGCTTGTAGCGGGCGCTCCGAAAATACAAGGCGCAACCGGTGGTCTCGGTCGTGTCATGGCGCTTGTTTGAAACAAAGGAATCAATAGGAATGACGATGGCAGATACAATCAAACCCGCCGTTGGATTTATCGGGCTGGGCCTGATGGGCGGCGGTATGGCTCACAACATCCTAGCCGCAGGTCACCCATTGGTGGCTGTTGCCAACAAAAGCCGGTCGGTTCTAAGAGACTTAATTGAGAAGGGTGCTATAGAGGCAAAATCCCCCAAAGACCTTGCGTCGCAGGTGGAGGTTATCTTCCTGTGTCTGCCTTCAAGCAAACAGGTGGAAGCAACGGTCAAAGGCGAAAATGGCCTTCTGGCCGGCGCGAATCCGGGAACAATCATTGTCGATTGCTCCACGGCTGATCCCACCTCGACGCAAGAGCTTCACGATCTTTGCAAGGTGCAAGGGGTTGGTTTTGCCGATGCGCCGCTCGGCGGCACCCCCACGCAAGCAGATGAAGGAACGCTGTCCGCCCTTGTTGGTGCCGATCCAGAGATTTTCGCCAATATCGAGCCTGTGTGTGCGGCCTGGGCTTCAAGCGTGATCCATCTCGGTCCGGTCACGACCGGACACAAGATGAAGCTGCTCAACAATTTCCTGTCGCTGACCTATGGTGCGCTCTATGCCGAAGCGCTGACAATCGCAAAGAAGTCCGGCCTCGACGCGCAAACTTTCGATTCCGTTATTCGCGGCAGCAGGATGGACTGCGGATTCTATCAGACCTACATGCAATATGTGCTTAACGGGGATGAGGCACATAAATTCACGCTGGCCAATGCGCAAAAGGATCTCACCTATCTAAACGCTATGGCGGACGCAGCTGGTGTCGCCACTCACATCGGATGTGCCGCCAAGAACATTTACACCCATGCCTTGAACCAAGGAAGGGGTGGGGATTTCTGTCCAACTTTGTCGGAGGTCGTGGCAGATGCAAACGGCGCCTGACGGGCATTACGCAGCAGCGATTGGAAGAAGCCATTGGATGGACCCGACATCTCAATACCGATTTCCGTTCTTTGTTCCTATGGGGCTACCAGGCTGCATGGCTCGGATTTAATTTATCACGGTTCTAAACAGGAAAATCCGGATGCAATCCAATATGCATGTCATTGTGGTCGGCGCCGGTGCGGTCGGCCTTTGCTGCGCACTGGAACTGGCTGATCGTGGGGCAAAAGTCACCCTGGTTGATCGTGGCCTCGTTGGGGGTGAAAACAGCACGCGCACAGGCGGCGGAATTCGCCAGCAGTTCGGAACCACCCTCAATATAAGGATGTCGATTCTGGCTGCGCCCTTTTGGGACGATTTTGCGGAACGGTCCGGAGTCGATCCACTATTTCGCTCTACGGGATACCTCTTTCTGGCGAAATCAGAAAAGGAGGCTCGGCTCCTCGCTTCGCAAGTGGCTCTCCAACACAGTCTTGGGGTGGATTCCGAATATCTCGATGCCGGCGAGGTAGGCAAGCGTTGGCCGGCGCTTGGCGATCGCGATGTTATTGGCGCAAGTTTTCGCAAAGGAGACGGTTGGGCAAACCAGCACCGAATAGTTGAAGGGATCCATCGTATGGTCCTGAGGGCAGGTGCCAATCTACTAATCGGAACAGAAGTAGTTGGCCTTATAGAGAGGGGAGGAAAGGTTATAGGGGTGCGAACCACGGTTGGTGAGCTTTACAGTGACTCAGTCGTGCTAGCGACCGGCCCTTGGTGCTCGGCACTTTTGGAACCGCTCGGTCTGACCGTTCCTGTGAGAGCACATAGACACGAACTCTTGATTGCCGAGCCGGACCGGCCACTTCCCGCCGACCTTCCTTGGCTCATCGGAATCAAGGATCAGGTTCACATGCGGCCCGACTACCAGGGCAGAGCTCTTATCGGCGGGTTTCTCGGTCGCGATGAGCCCGGATCTCCAGATGATTCGTCAACTCGCGCAGATTCGGACTGGACAATGAATGTGCTTGCGACTGCCGATCGTGTATTTGGATTGGTTGATAGTCGAGCTGTGGTTCGACACGGTTGGGCGGGAATCTACTGTTCTACACCAGATAGGCATCCCATTATTGATACGCTGCAATCCGGGCTTTACACCGCTCTTGGTCTTTCGGGGACAGGTTTGATGCATGCGCCAGCTGTAGCGTCCGTTGTCGCCGATCTCGTAATAGATGGACAAATGCCCACCGAACTGGAACTTGGCCTTCGTTTGAGCCGCTTCGAAGGTACAATGCCAACCAATGGCGATGATACCGGCTTTTAGAGTTAGCATGCAGCCTTGGCTTTCAGCAGCAATGTCGTGTTCTGAACGGGACGTTTCTGACGGCTTCTATTCTAGTAGAGATTTTTTTGGCAATTGCGCCCGCAAGTCAGATTCAATCTTGCATCTGATGGTCGCACAACATTTATTTAGAAAGGAAGCGGAATGTTTCGCATTACCGGAACTATAACATCGATACTGGGAGCAGGATGCCTCTTGTTGGGAGCCTATTTACCACCGGAGATCGGACCAGACGGGATCTTGCATGAGGCGTTTTTTCTGACAGGTACCGGCTATTTTTTGTTGCTCATAGGAATAGCCCTGTTCACGGCACAATGGCTGAGGGGGCGCCATAATGGAGGTTTTTGGTCATGATCATACGGTCCTTGTCAGCTCTGTTGACAGTCCTTGCGGTCATCGCCCCAGCCTATGCGGGCGACGCCTATCACGTTGAGATCGACATGGGCGCTCGTTGCGTACAGAATGTGTGCACTTCGCATTTTGAGCCATCCTTCATCGTCGTGCCAGGAAAACGCGCTACACTCCTGATTGAAGGGGAAGAACCGGCGAGCTTCGCGGTTGGTCTCACCGAAAACACCGACAAGAGCCTTGATCTGGACATAGAAGCATCGTTGGCAGACGGTACGATTTACCGGCACCAGTTTCGATTGGTTATCGGTGAGATGGCACAGTTTGAAGACGGCAGTTTCAAAGTCAAAGTGTTCGTTTCAGGGACGTAGACCCGGCGTCACGTGGGCCAATAACGCAAATCCAGCACACAAGAGGACTATATGGGAACCACCGGAAAAATCGTGATAGCAACGACCCTGTGCGCTGCCTGCACGCTGGCCGCTGTTGCAGGCACCTATTGGCACACAAGAGAAAAGTGGTTTGAGTTGGGCAAGGGGACAGGGTTCACACATGGGCGGCTGGAGCTGATGGAGAAAATCTGCGCCCTGGGAACTACAGGTGCCGAACCCGGGGATGCGGTTCTCAGCGTTCATGAAAAATACGCAACCATGTCGCTCAAACCGGTCGACAATGGCGTGCACATCATTTGTGAAGGGTTTTGAAATGTTTGCAAGCTACGGAAAAAAATGAAAATGATGGGATCCAGGTGCGCCGGGTTGTTTGCATCCCCTACCGGAAATCGGGGGGTTGTCGCGACTTTTGCGGCGGCGTTGACATTGAATGCGCCGGCTATCGCGCAACCGGTCGGTGATGGCACGCCCCTGATCCCGCGTCACGTATTGTTCAAGGATGCGGACAGATCGGATGTTCAGATAAGCCCGGATGGAACAAAGCTAGCCTGGATGGCGGCCAGTGACGATGGCCCGGCCAATATCTGGATTGCACCGCTTTCCAATGTGGACGTGGCCAGACAACTTACCGACAGCGGCGAAGACATCGATGGCTTTGGCTGGATGCCGAACGGAGAGCAGATCGTTTTTATGCAGGACGGCGGGGGAGATGAGAATTTCCACATCTTCGCCATCGCCCTAGAAGGCGGAGAGGCGACAGATCTTACACCGTTTGCCGACGACGTGCGATCCACCATCGCTGCGATTTCCCACGCCTATCCGGACGAACTGATTGCGCTTGTCAATGATCGTGATCCATCGCTGTTCGACGTCTACCTGATCGATACCAGAACCGGCGCGCGCGAGAAGATCGCCGAAAATCCGGGCTTTCTGGATTGGGTGTTTGACCATGAACTAGACCCCCGGCTTGGGCTGGCGGTCGGCCCGGACGGAAAACAGCATTATTATGATGAGGAGTGGAACGCGGTCTTCACACTCTCGGCGGAGGATCTGGTACGGGGCGATGGCGTGCTGGGCTTTGACGCCGACAATGGAAAGCTGAGGATCGTCACAGGTCGGGAATGGGACAAGTCCGCTCTGGTCGAGCTGGATCTGGCGACCGGATCGGTGTCGACATTGTGCGAAAGCCCGCACTCCGACATTGCCGGAGCCGTTGTTCACCCGACTACGTATGAAATTCTGGCCTGTGAGGAAAACTACATCACGCCATCCTGGCTTCCCGTGGATCCCGCATTCGCCGAAGATTGGTCGTTACTGCGGGACCGACTGAGCGGGACGCTTTCCGTGACCTCCTCCAGCCGGGACTTTACCCGGTTGATTGTCACCGCCGACGGTCCCGATCAACCGGGTACCGTGTATCTCTTCGATCGCACGGCCGGCGATGCCCGCCTGAAGATGCTGTTTGCCGAGAACGAAGCTCTGGCCAAAGTGGACTTGCAACCCAGCCATCCGGTCGGGATCGAAAGCCGGGATGGTCTGACACTGGTTTCTTATCTGACTTTGCCGCATGGTTCCGATCCGGACGGCGATGGCCGCCCCGATCAGCCCGGCCCGATGGTCTTGTTGGTCCATGGCGGCCCCTGGGAACGGGATGAGTATGAATACAATGCGGTGGTGCAATGGTTGGCCAATCGCGGCTATGCGGTGCTCCAGGTCAACTTTCGCGGGTCGACCGGTTTCGGGAGTGCATTCCTGAACGCGGCCAAGAAGGAATTCGGTGGCAAGATGCACGACGATCTGATCGACGGCGTCCAATGGGCGGTTTCCAATAGTGTTGCGGCACCGGATCGGGTTGCCATTATGGGGGGCTCATATGGCGGATATGCCGCGCTCGTCGGCCTGACACGCACCCCAGACGTTTTCGCCTGCGGTGTCGATGTCGTCGGACCGTCGGACTTGCAAGAAACCATCGAGGCTTTTCCACCCTATTGGGCACCATATCTTGATGCCACCTGGTACAGCTTCGTTGGCGATCCGTCGGCCCCGGAGGCGCGCCAACATATGAAAGAACGCTCTCCGGTCCATCACGTTGGCAACATTACCGCGCCGCTTCTCATAGCCCATGGAGGGAATGATCCAAGGGTGCAGAAGGCAGCGTCCGACCTAATTTCTAGCGCCTTGAACGCTCGGCACGTGCCGCATATCTACGTGAACTTTCCGGATGAGGGACATGGGTTTGCGCAACCGGCGAATAGGCTGGCATTTTTTGCAGTTGCCGAAGGCTTCCTTGCCGATTGCTTGGATGGCAGGGCTGAACCTATGAAAGCCACATCAGACCGGTCATCCATGGAGATTTTGGCCGGCTCAGATTTGATATCAAAATTTGACTGAACCAGAGCAAAGGCCTCCCGGCTTTCTTGCCAACATTGAAAATTATTTTGGGATAGTCACTCTACCATCTCGAAAGGAAAGTCGACCATGAAACGTCCAGCCATAATTTCCGCAGTCATCGCGGTGCTAATATATGTCGGCCTTTCAACGGTTGCGACTATGGGGCAAGCGGATGTCGGTTTGATCAGCCGCATCGCACCTCTGGAGTCTGCGGATGCGATCGGGTTCTCACTGACATTCGGCTCGGGCCTTCCCGAGTTGATCGCACGGACCTTGGGCTTCCTGGTTGTTCTTGGAACCCCAGCCGCGGTTTTCTTCGGGCTTCTATCAATATTCCGCCGTGGTTCAATCGCATAAAGAAGGCCCGGCAGCCATTGAAAACTATGGGCCGGACAGCAACCACAGTCGAGGCGAAATCATATCTTGACCAACTTAAAAGACAAATAGGAGCCAATATTGTCACGTACTGTTCAAACCCTTGCCGTGATTGTCTTGTTGACTGGCGGCTTCTTCGCGGGTCGCGCTTATGAGGCGTGGCAATATGAGGACATCTGCCTCGATATGGGGGGCGGGATGCAACCGGGCAACCGTCCCATTTGTGTGGTGGAACAGAAAGATAGCGACTGATGGCCAGGCTAGATGATCTGAGAGCGCGCACTATTGTCGTTTGTTTGATTGGAGAATTTCGATGAGAGCGGTTCTGCTGCCGATAGCATTCATGCTTGCGGGCTGAGATACAGCAGAGGTGATTGCTTTGAACACAGTTGAGACGACCGAATTCACGGTCAAAGGACAACAGCTGTTCATGAGCGGTGAAATCAACAGCAAGACGTTGAAACAGTTCAATGAGATTTACGCGCGCAACCCGCACATCAAGACGCTCGTCGAGTTGGATGTGCCGGGTTCTCTTGACGATGATACGATGATCGCGCTTGCCTATCGCGTCAGAAAACTTGGCCAGAATACATATCTGCGGGCCGATAGCAAGGTTCATTCCGGCGGCGTTGATTTGTTTTTGGCTGGCGTGAACAGGACCGTCAAGGAAGGGGCTGAAATAGGCGTCCATTCATGGTCCGACGGCAAGAAAGATGCAAGAGACTATCCCCGTGGTGCCCTCGAACACGAGGAAAATAGAAAATATATCGAGGAGCAAGCTATGCTAGCTTAACTGCGTGTCCGAAAAACCGGCAGCAGGCCAATTTGATGATATTGAGAGTGGACGTTTGCAAGCCCCTAACAGGTTTACCGTTGACGGCTCCAACTATGGTCTGATTTTTCAAGGATCCGGCGACACATCCGATGATTTCGAAGCACTAAAAACCTGGATACAGAGGATAGCGATTGAAATTCACCGTAGGTGACGTTGAGGCGGTTGAAAGCCGAGTTAGCCCATATCCCCTCATCAGTGCCTGCCTTGGAAGTTGTGACATTAGCCCTTATTTTCATGCTTGGAGCATCGATATTAAGTCAGAAAGAAATGCATCACATTTTGTCAACGGCGGAATAAAAGCCGGCCATGTGGCGGCGTAAAAGTCGGCCACTTGTGACGCCGGCATGCGACCGCCGGGAGGGCGTAGCCCGAGCGGGGGTTGCATGCCGGCGTGGCGATTTTTTCTGGTGGTTTCAGCGGGCCTTATTGGCGCGGCTTTGGGCGAGCCGGTAGCTTTTGCCGTTCATTTCGAGAATGTTGACGTGGTGGGTGACACGGTCCAGCAAGGCACCAGTCAAACGTTCGGAGCCCAAGGTTTCCGTCCATTCGTCGAAGGGCAGATTGCTGGTGATCAGGGTAGCACCCCGTTCGTAGCGCTGGGAGATCAGCTCGAACAGCAATTCCGCGCCGGTCTCGGAGAGCGGCACGAAGCCCAGCTCGTCGAGGGAGTGTCGGAAACTTTGTGTGTTGGTCCATAATGATGATGAAGAAAGGACCATCACATGGCTATCGAGAAAGAGATACTGGACCAGCTTCTTGCTGGGCGCGATCCGCAGGACCTGTTTGGCAAGGACGGTTTGGTCGACGAACTGAAGAAGGCGCTTTCTGAGCGGATATTGAATACCGAGCTTGACGAGCATCTGGGCGAAGAGAAGGCTGCCGGTTCAAGCAATCACCGGAACGGTTCTTCGAAGAAATCGATGCTGACGGGAACCTCGAAGGTTACGCTCGACATTCCACGCGACCGGGCCGGCACATTCGATCCCAAGCTGATCGCCAAATACCAGCGGCGATTTCCCGAGTTCGATGACAAGATCATTTCCATGTACGCCCGCGGAATGAGCGTGCGTGAGATCCGCGGCCATCTGGAGGAACTATACGGCATCGACGTGTCACCGGACCTGATCTCGGCGGTGACCGACGCCGTTCTGGAGGAAGTCTCGGAATGGCAGAACCGGCCGCTGGATGCCTGCTATCCCTTGGTCTTCTTCGATGCCATCCGGGTGAAGATCCGTGACGAAGGCTTTGTGCGCAACAAGGCGGTCTACATCGCGCTCGCTGTTCTGCCCGAGGGTACCAAGGAGATACTCGGCATCTGGATCGAACAGACGGAAGGTGCCAAGTTCTGGCTGCGGGTGATGAACGAGCTCAAGAACCGTGGTGTCGCTGATATCCTGATCGCCGTCGTCGACGGTCTGAAAGGGTTCCCGGAGGCCATTAATGCCACCTTCCCCAAGACCATCGTACAGACCTGTATTGTCCACCTGATCCGCCATTCGATGAACTTTGCGTCCTGGAAGGACCGCAGGGACGTTGCCAAGGCCCTGAAGGCGATCTACCGGGCGACGGACGCCGAGGCCGGCCTGGCCGCGCTGGAGGCCTTCGAAACTGGCCCGTGGGGCGAAAAGTACCCGGCGATAGCACTGAGCTGGCGGCGCAACTGGGACCTGGTGATCCCGTTCTTCGCCTTTCCCGAGGGCGTGCGAAAAATGATCTATACGACAAATGCTATCGAAGCACTGAACTCCAAGCTGCGGCGGGCGGTACGGGCACGGGGACACTTCCCCAGTGACGATGCCGCATCAAAACTGCTATACCTCGTCCTGAACCAGACCTCCAACGGGTGGAAATCTCCGCCACGGGAATGGTTCCAGGCCAAAACCCAATTCGCCGTCATGTTCGGCGAAAGGTTCGTCAGTCAATGACGACCTCAGGCCCAACACACAGAATATCTGACAGTCCCGCTCGTCGACAATGAGCAGCTTGTAGGCGGTCATCTGCTTCTGGAAACGCAGCAGACGGCGTTCGTCACGCGCCTCCATCATCTCGCTGACCAGCCAGATGCGAGAGTCTTCATTGCCGATAAGGGTTATGACTCCGATCACATTCGCGCCACTGTAGAAAAGCGCGGCGGTGCATCTGTCATTCCGTCCAGATCCAATCGAAAGCAGGCCATTCCGATCGATGGGTTTGCCTATGCATTGCGCAACCAGATTGAGCGTTGTTTCAACAAACTCAAATGTTCCAGGCGTCTGGCAACACGATACGACAAAACAGCAGCAAGCTATCTCGGCTTCATCCACATCGTTGCAACTCGACTTTGGTTCAGGAGTTTGTCAACATGACCTAGACTACTTGCATGATCACTTGGCCCAATATGAACTGAAACCTATTGATATAAGTGGACCTGACAAGAAGCACAGCAATCTGGTTGTTCGTCTAGGCCCGGATAAACCAGGCGGCATTGCTCTTAGCGGTCATCTAGATGTTGTCCCCGCCTACCCAGATGGATGGAAAACACCGCCTTTCACCTTATCAAATGATACCGATCGCCTCTATGGTCGAGGAACCTGCGATAAAGGCTAGTATCAAAGGTCTGAACGGTAACGGCTAGGATGAGGAATGCGTCAAGCGTCCAATCTGGATTGGCGCACACCATGAAGCTCTCTAAGCCAGTCAATCAGGTGTTCTGCGCTTTCATTTAGTACCATGTCTTTTGGAAAGATAAGTCCGTAGTGCGTTCCGTCTTCGATGAAACCCAACGGCGCGACAAGGCGCTTCCTTTCAATATCATCAATTGCCAGAACTTCGGGACTAAGGGCAACTCCGAGATTGGATGAGGCAGCCTCAACCATCAGAAAGTGATGGTCATGATAGCGAACTTCCTTCGGTCGTTCGCAATTGGGATTCTTGGCGAGCCAATCCTTCCATGCATCGGGTCGTGTTTTCGACCCAAGGCCAAGATAATTACCTTCTTCGAAGCTAGACTTCAGTTGCGGAGCCACCACCGGCCCGACACGTTCCGGAAATAAGTGCTCCACCTGACAAGCGTGGGGAATCGGAAAGTCCAGACGCCGAAGGGCGAGACTTACCCGATTACGTCCAAAGTCAAGTGGACCACCTCCAACAGATAAATGCACTGCAATCTCGGGATAGGCGTCCTGAAATCGGCTTAAACGCGGTATCAACCATCGCATCGCAACCGATCTCTCACAGGATAGGACAACCGCAGTCGCATCTTTTTCCTTTGGCTCCGCAATCTCGCGGATTGTTTCTTCCAATTCGGCAAAAAATCGACTGGTGGTTCGGAAGAGCGCTTCGCCCTCTGCGGTCAATTTGAGGCCGCGCCCGTCCCGTTCGAATAGCGAGGTGCCGATATCACGGCTAAGTTTCGTAATACGACGGCTGACGGCACCATGCGTCAGTACCAGATCGTCAGCTGCTGAACGCACGGATCCTAGGCGAGCGGTCGCTTCGAATGCCCGCAAATCATCAAGAGAAGGTATGGTAGATCGTTTCATTGGTGAATATTTATCACCAATTTGGGTTAGAAGAAATCCCTTTTTTGTGGATGATGAAATACTGGAAGGCTATGTCACGAAGAGCAATCTATTTTTTTGTGATAAACAACTCAGTGTATTCAAGGTATTTGATCACTATGTACGCGTCAAAAATTGGTACATCTATGGGTGAGATCAGAACGGTTAAGTGGTGTCAATTGAACCGCCGCTGAAGTTGCAGCGCCCGCGTCTACGCATGTGCTGTCTAGCGCGTACAGGCAGCACCTTTGCGCCATCTAGAGCGTTTTCGAACCAATCAGAATTGAAGCATCGCCTGATGGCCCGAGGCAGCGTTTGCAAGGCACAACGCGTTCGGGCCATCAGGCGATTCAATCGGTTCGAAAACTGCTCTAGAAGTAGTCCGCTCTCGGTCACTTCTGTCATAGCCAATTACGCACCATCCGCCATAGAGGGGGTGAGCGATTCAATTGGTCCGGTGAAGCCCAGAATGACGCCGATCTTGACCTCGTTTGCGTGCTCATCGGCCAGTGCGCCTGTGGCAAGGAGCGCCGACACAGCAGCAATCATTACATGGTTCAATTCGTTCTCCCTGTTGGATTATTGATTTTGGCTGAAACCGTGAGCCGTCCCTCGCATTGAGAGCTCAGCTTGGCTGACTGGTGCGCCGGATCGGTTCGGGAAAGCGCTAAATGCCCCTGACGCATCGATCGCGACTAAGCCTGTACCGTGATTGTGGACGCCGAGGTCAAGACCTGAATTCTGCTTTACGACGTCAGCTGATCTTGGACGCTTTTCGTTTTATCTGTTTGAACATCGCCTGTATGTTTCGTCGCAACGGGTTCGATCAGAGCAATGAGGCATTCCTCGTCTGCCACTGGATTGTGCAGAGTATTGCGCGGGACAATATGCGTTTGCCCCTGCGACAGATGCACAACATACCCTTCGTATTCGATGCGAAGTGAACCTTTTAGGATGAGAAACATCTCATCTTCATGATCGTGCTTGTGCCACGCCAATTGGCCTTTCAGCTTGGTAACCTTCACGTATTGATCATTGATCTGCCCCACCACCTTGGGCGACCAATGATCCTTAAGCTCACTCGCCTCGCGAGCCAAATCGACCACTTCATCGAAACTGTGGTTCATTTTTTCCTCCTATTTCGTGATGCTACGCAAAACGAGAATTGACCTAACTTGACGAACGCCTGGCAACGGGTAGAGCGAATGCCGCAAGAAACGTTCGAAATCATCTGTGCCGGACACAGCGACCTTGAGTTGAAAGTCGCACTCTCCAGCAATGACGGCCGCCTCTACGACTTCAGGCATGCTGCTGACGGCGCGCTCAAAGCTAGACATCGCAGCCTGGTCGTGACGCTCCATAGTGACCTGAACAATCATGGTCTCTGAACGCCCAAGTGCGGACTGATTTATTACAGCCTTATAGCCCGCAATGATCCCCGCTTGTTCCAACGCTTTTACGCGATTCCAGACCGGCGAAGCTGACAAGCCAACGGCCCTTGCCAGATCAGCGTTGGATATCCGCGCGTTGAGCCTGAGCTCCTCAAGTATCCTCTCATCTATGCGATCCAATTCGATCGAATTCATTTCTGCTATCCTATCCTTTCTTCCTCGGATGGTCTTTTCGACTTAGCAGAATATCGTTTTGAAAACCATTTGAGGAGGCATTATTTTAGAAACACCTTCTGCTCCTTGAGTGTTATCGTGGAATGATGAACTAAGGCGCGGCCAGATTAACAGAGGAATATCCTGCGCCCCATACCCAACAGGAGGATGAAAGATGTGCGTCGAAGGATGTCAAGAAGCGGTTAAAAAAGCGCTGAGCCGCCGCAGTGTGTTGGTCGGTCTGAGTGCCGGTGCAAGCACTCTGTCGCTCTCTAGTGCACCTGCCAGCGCTCAACAGACCAGTGTGGAATTCAGTCGGATTGTAGACTTGACACATACCCTCGACGACATGTTTCCGACCTTCGGCGGGACGTCTGACTACGTTGAGCTAGAGCAAGTATTTTCGGCGGCCGAAGACGGTTACGATACTTACAAATGGCATATCATTGAGCATGTTGGAACGCACCTAGACGCTCCTTCGCACTTCTCAGCGGATGGTCGATCTGCTGCGGAACTGCCGATAGGTGAACTTGTTGTGCCGCTCGCCAAAATGGATGTGCGCCAAAAGGCTGTGCAGGATCCTGACTACGAATTGTCTGTTCAGGATTTACTGGATTGGGAAGCTGAGCACGGTTCTTTACCAAATGGCTGCTGTGTGGCTATGGATTCAGGCTGGTCCGACCACGTTGCGACAGATCGCTTTCGGAACGCGGATGAAACTGGAGCCATGCACTTCCCGGGCATCCATCCAGACACCGCAGCATTCTTGTTGGCTGAAAGGAATGTCGTGGGTCTCGCGGTTGACACGCTTTCCCTCGATAACGGGCGATCAACGACGTTTGGTACTCATGTTGCCTGGCTTCCGTCGAATCGTTGGGGGTTGGAGTGCGTTGCAAATCTGTCGGAGGTGCCTGCCTCTGGTGCAACCCTTGTCGTGGGGGGGGCCAAAATTGCCAAGGCGTCTGGGGGTCCTAGCCGCGTACTCGCTTTGGTCTGATACCTCCCGTCAGATCATGACTTGGCCTCGCTATGGTTTTCACAAGGCGGGGCATTCTCATTCAGAGAGTATCCATGAAATACTATCATTCCCTCGTGAACCGGGTCCCGGTTCCGCGCGAAAAAGTGCGCGATCTCATTGACCCATCCAACGAAACTATCGTCGCTCAGGTTTCCATTGCGACGGACGAAGACGTCATCGCCGCGATCGATCATGCGGTCGCTGCACGCTCTGAATGGGCAGCAACGCCTGCACGCGAACGAGGACGCATCCTGATCGCGGCTGCGGCTGGTTTGGAAAAGCGGGTGAAAGATGCATCCCTCCGCATGTCCATTGAGCAGGGTAAGACTATTTCCGAAGCCGAAGGCGAGTTTGTGCGCGCGCTGGAAACGCTGGTTTGGAATGGCGAGAACGCGGAGCGACTGTGCGCGCCCCAACCCATCGACGACACGCGATGCCTACTTCGAGAACCAATCGGCGTTGTCGCAGCATTTTCGCCTTGGAATTATCCGGCAGTCCTATCGGCACGCAAGGTTGCTGCCCCCCTCGCGGCTGGATGTCCTGTGATCTTGAAAGCTGCGGAAGAGTCTCCGGCGGCGGCTATAGCCATCGTTGAAGCGCTTTGGGAGGCGGGTGTTCCCCCTGGCGCCGTGTCTCTCCTGCTTGGCGATCCAGGCCACCTCTCTGAACAGATCATGGCCAGGCCGGAGGTCCGTGTTGTCAGCTTCACTGGTTCAACGCGGGTTGGGCGGCTGCTCGCGGTCCGAGCCGCTCAGAACCTACAGAACTGTGTTTTGGAACTTGGAGGGAACGCGCCTGTCATCGTCACCAGAGGCATTGATTTGAAAGATACAGCCGAGCAGATAGCCGAGTACAAGTTCGAACACGCGGGACAGAGCTGCAATGCACCGGGCCGCGTCTTTGTTGATCGGGCCATTCATGATGATTTCGTCGCGGCGTTGGAACAAGCGGCGGCGCGCTATTTGATGGGCCCAGCGACCGAGCCCACCACGGTCATGGGACCGCTCTTTGCTCGGCGGGCAGTCGACCGCTTGGCGCATTTTGCAGAAGACGCAAAGCTACGTGGGGCAAAGATATATGAGGCAGCCGTTCGACCAGATGGGCCCGGGTTTTTCTGGCCACCGACAATCATTTCGAACGTCGCGCCTGGGTCTCTTGTGCTCAAAGAGGAGGTCTTTGGCCCGATCTTGCCGGTCGTTCCTTACGACACGATTGAGGAAGCCATCAAGAGCGCAAACGCATCGCCTTATGGTCTGGCCTCCTATGTCTTCTCGGCAGACGAAGACACAAAACGCTTGGTGACCAGCCAGCTCGACGCGGGGAGTGTTTCCATCAACATGTTGCGAGGCGTGCGCGCCGACGTGCCGAACCCCGGTCGTCGTGACAGTGGGCTCGGATATGAAGGCGGTGAGCCCGGTTTTGCTGCTTTTCAGAACCTCAAACTTGTGAACGGCGCTGCCGCGACGCTCTTTGAGGGAGGTTCGAGCACATGACTACGATCCAAGACGTCATAACCATAGAAGGGCGCGGAGCCTTTTTTCATGACGACCAAATGGCCATTCGGGGCGGTCGCGAAAAAGACGGCTTCCTCTATGTTGGAAATCCCGTCACCCCGGGGTTTGAACACGTTCGGATGCCAGTCCCAGCACTTGGCGTGGGCTTGGTTCTATCCAATGGCGAAGTCGCTTGGGGTGATGCCCTAACTGTGCAATACGCAGGGACCTCTGGTCGTGAGCCTGTGCCGACCCATCAATCGCTAAAGGAAGAGATCGATAGCGTTTGGCGAGAGGCCTTGGTCGGGGTATCGGTCGATCAATTCTCCACGCTTTGCGATCGTGTCGCAGCTATCCGCGCCGGTGCTGCAACGCGATACGGTTGCAGCCAGGCCCTTCTAAGGGCCGTCGCAACGAGCAAAAGACGCACGCCGACGGAGGTCATCTGCGACGAATTCGATCTGCCGCTGCCAACCGGCCCATGCCCGCTTTATGCCCAAAGCGGCGATGATCGTCACACAGCCGTCGATAAGATGGTCCTTAAGGGGGTGGACGTCCTGCCTCACGGCCTCATCAACGCGTCCGAAAAGTTCGGGCCTCAGGGAGAGACGTTCCTTGAGTTCATCAAATACGTCGCGTCACGTGTTGAAAGCCTCGGAACAGAGACGTACAAACCGCGACTTCACTTTGACGTCTACGGTTGGATCGGTCTTGGTATCTCGGAGGATCCAACAAAGGTCGCTGATTTCATAGCGAAGGCTCAGGACGCTGCTGATCCATTTGGCCTGCATATCGAATGCCCCGTTGACTATGGATCGACGGCTGCGCAGATCGAAGGATATGCCGAAATCGTCGCGGCGCTGGACCGTCTGGGATGCCCTGCACGCATCGTTGCGGATGAACACTGCAATTCCATCGAAGACATGCGGGCATTTGCATCAGCACACGCGGCTCACATCATCCAGATCAAGATGCCGGATGTCGGGTTGATCTCGGACACGATCAAAGCGGCACTCCATTGCAAGGCAGAGGGCGCTGGCGTCTACATCGGAGGCTCCTGCACCGAAACAGACCTTTCCGCGCAACTCTCTGCTGACGTCGCCTTGGCCGTTGGTGCCGAGATGCTCCTCGCCAAGCCCGGTATGGGAATGGACGAAGGTCTCACAATCGTCGGCAATGCGCAGCTGCGCACCCTGGCTGAGATCTCGTACAGAGGTGCTCATACATGACCAGAAAACCATTGGACGGCGTCCTTGTAGTTGCAATTGAGCAGGCTGTTGCTGCCCCATACGCGACATCGCGGTTGGCCGATGCCGGCGCCCGCGTCATTAAAGTGGAGCGCGCCGAAGGAGACTTCGCCAGAGCCTATGACACGTTTGCAGATGGCGAGAGCTCTTACTTTGTCTGGTTGAATCGTGGGAAAGAAAGCCTGCGCCTCAACCTCAAAGACGAAACAGACCGCCACCTGTTGCTGCGCATGATCGCTCAAGCCGATATCGTGGTTCAAAACCTCAAGCCCGGCAGTCTAGCCAAGTTGAGTCTCGATCACGCAACCCTGCGGTCGGAAAATCCCAAACTGATCACATGCAATGTCTCAGGTTTTGGCGAAGAGGGTCCATTCTCCGATCTCAAGGCCTATGACCTCATAGTGCAATCTGAGACAGCGCTGTGTGCAATCACCGGAACAGCCGATGGGCCCGCGCGTGTGGGTGTATCGGTTTGTGATATTGCGGCCGGGATGTATGCGCATGCGGCCATTCTCGAGGCTCTGATCGTGCGGTCAGTGACTGGGATAGGCAGCAATATCGACGTCTCGCTTTTTGACGCGGTTGCAGACTGGATGAATGTCCCGTTGCTGCAGGCGGCAGGCGGAGCCGCTCCAACACGCCAAGGTGTTCATCATGCATCCCTTGCCCCATACGGCGCTTACAGCACCGGGGACGGACGCACGGTAGTCTTTTCGGTCCAGAACGACCGGGAATGGGTCCAATTTTGCGAAACTGTGATGGCGGATCCATCGCTGACTCGCGATCCAGCCTTTGCAGACAATATGGCAAGGCTTTCGAACCGGGCAGCGCTTGACGCGCACATCGCTCACCGCTTTGCGGAGCTTGGCAATGCAGCCGTCCTTGAGCTTCTGTCCGATGCGTCAATTGCCTATGGCCGCCTCAACGAAGTCACCGATCTCGCCGAGCATCCCCATTTGCGGCGCATCGACATCTCAACGCCGGCGGGGATCGCGTCAGTGGTCGCGCCACCTGCGATTGTAGACGGTGATCGAATGCCAACGCTCTCCTCTGTCCCGGCCCTGGGTGCACATGATCATTCTCTGCGTCAGGAGTTTGGCCAATGACGACGAAAACGCTCAGCATGGGCGAATACGACTATGTCGTTGTAGGTGCAGGCGCTGCAGGATCGATTGTTGCAGCACGCCTTTCAGAGAGCGGAAAACACAGCGTCTGCGTGCTGGAGGCCGGACCTTCAGACTTACGACCGTATGTTCGCATTCCGGCAGGTTTCGTGAAAGCGCTTCATCAGTCGCGGATCACGTGGGGTTTCAAGACGGAGCCGACTCAGCGCACCGGAGGGAGGGTGATCGACACAAGGCAAGGACGGGTCGTCGGTGGGTCGGGTTCTATCAACGGAATGGTCTACAACCGAGGGCAGAAAGAGGACTTTGATCTATGGGCCCGGATGGGCAATCGCGGATGGGGCTGGGAGGATGTCCTGCCACTCTTCCGGCGGACCGAGGCTCGCATTGGTCCTGGAACTGTTGACGCTCGGGGACGCGATGGTGGTGTACCTGTCACCGACATGGACTGGTTTCATCCGGTTTCCGAAGCTTTTATCGCTGCGGCACAGGATTGCGGACTTCCTTTGCGACCTGACTACAATGACGGTGGTCAGTATGGCGTAGGGTATTTCCAACGGACGATCCGCAACGGGCTGCGTGTGAGTTCTGCGACTGGCATTTTGGCCCCCGCATTAAAGCGACCAAACATACGCTTGCTCAAGGATGCCACGGTCCAGGCGCTTAACTTCGATGGCCGTCGCTGCACTGGCGTTCGCTTCCGCAGGCGGGGTGGATCTGAGCGGATCATCACTGCGCGCCGCGAAGTGATTGTATCGGCGGGGACGGTGAACACCGCGCGGCTTCTGCAGATCTCTGGTATTGGAGCCCCCGATCTGCTGAAGGGCTTGGGCGTGCCCGTTGTGCATGTTTTGCCAGGTGTCGGCGAAAATCTTGCAGATCACTACTCTGCACGGATGGTCATGCGCGCAAAACCGGGTGTCGTCACTCTCAATGAAATGGCATGCGGTCCGCGCCTTCTGCGCGAGATTGCGAGGTGGGCGGCGGGGCGTCCCAACATACTGTCACACGCGCCCTCACAGGTCTTCATGTTCACAAAATCCGACGCCGCCTTGGATTTGCCCGATACGCAATGCGTCTTTACGCCAGGCAGTTACAAGGAAGGCGAACACTACGCCCTCGACGGCTATCCGGGAGTCACGGGGGGGGCTTGGCAACATCGCCCGCTGAGCCGAGGTTTTGTCCGGGCGACGTCCCGAGACCCCGAAGTCCTGCCCATCGTGCAGCCGAATTATCTTGAGGATCCTGTGGACCGGCATGTGATGGTCAAAGGGATGCAGTTCGTGCGTGAAGTTCTCCACACACCACGCATGTCACAATGGCTAGACTGCGAGACTGTACCAGGCCCTGATGTGCGGTCCGACGATGAGATGCTCGACTTCTGTCAACGCAATGGATCGACAGGCTACCATCTGATTGGCACCGCGAAGATGGGTCCGGCTGGGGATCCTAATGCCGTGGTGGATGACACTCTGTGTGTCCACGGGCTCCAAGGTTTGCGCGTGGCGGATGCCTCGATCATGCCTTCCATGATTTCTGCCAACACCTACGCGACATCAATGATGATCGGTGAAAAGGCAGCTGATCTGGTCAAAGCAGCATGAAAGCCCCCCGCGCACTGCTCTTCGTCCCGGCGACCGACTTAAAACGTGTGCAGAAGGCAAGTACGCTCGATGTGGATGTTGTCATCCTGGACCTTGAAGACAGCATTCCGGCCGCGAGCAAGACCACGGCGCGCGATGCCCTCTCAGAGCAGGTGTCCCGGCTAAAATCAGCGAATGTTTCGGTCTTTGTCCGAGTGAATGCCCCGTTCTCCTTGATGCGAGAGGACATCCACGCAGCTTTGGAAGCTGACGCAGACGGCCTCATCGTTCCCAAAGTAGAAAGCGCCGCGATGCTGGATGGTGTTGCCGAGTTCATCGCAAGCAATGATGTGCAAGACGTAAAAGTGATGGGTCTCGTCGAAACAGCAAGCGGTATTGCGCGCCTGCATGAGATTGCAAGACATGCATTGCTCTCACTTATTGCAATCGGGGACGAGGATCTGGCGACTGATCTTGGCGTTGAGCCCAACTCCGAAACCATCGTTGCAGCGAAGACTGCCCTCGTGCCGTTAGCCATTGCAAATGACACGATCCCAATCGGAACAGCCGCACAATTGTCCGACTTCGGTAACCGCGATGCCTTTGAGTCTGGCTGTCGCCGTGCGCGCGCGTGGGGCATGTGCGGGACCCTTTGTATCCATCCGGCGCAGGTCGAGATTGCTCAGAATGTCTATGCACCGACAATAGAAGAACTAGAGTGGGCCCGAAGGATTGTCGCCGCCGCAGAAGCGTCATCAGACAAAGGTGTCGTTGGCCTTGCTGGGCAAATGATCGACGCGCCTGTCCTGGCCCGTGCACAGCGGCTTCTTGAAAGGACCGCAGAACGGGGCCTGCAACTAGGTGGCCCATGAGTAGAGTCATACCGGCCCAACACATCGTTGAAGGCATCCGAGATGCCCTACAATACGTCTCCTACTTCCATCCGCCGGACTTTATCGCAGCTCTCTATGAAGCTTGGCAACGGGAAAAGAGCGCGCCAGCACGCGATGCAATTGGCTTGATTCTCAGAAACTCCCGCTTGGCGGCATTGGGTCGTCGGCCGATATGCCAAGATACCGGAATGGTCGTGATCTTTGCAGAGGTCGGAATAGAAGCCCGGCTTCCATCAGGCGATGATCTCCAAACACTCGTTGATCAAGGCGTTGAAGCGGCCTACGCCCATGAAGAGAACCCGCTGCGCGCTTCAATGATAGCCGACCCCGTTTTTGGTTGGAAGAATACCGGCACGAATGCACCAGCAATCCTTCACGTGTCCTTGGTGCCAGGAAATGCCGTTACCTTCCACGTCGCGGCCAAAGGCGGCGGGTCCGAAAACAAAGCTCGCTTTGCGCAACTCCTGCCCCGCCAGAACTTGGAGGCTTGGGTGTTAGACACTGTCCAAGACCTTGGAAGCGGGTGGTGTCCGCCAGGCTTGATCTCCGTCGGCGTCGGCGGCAGTGCCGAGAAGGCAATGCTCATGGCGAAACGGGCGTTGTTTGAGCCGATCGACATGCCCGGTTTGCGACGGAATGGGCCTGTCAACGACCTCGACGCGATGCGTCTACGGCTTTTTGATGCTATCAATAATCTGGGGATTGGAGCTCAAGGAATGGGCGGCCAGACAACGATCATCGATTTAAAGCTCAACACATACCCTACTCATGCCGCCTCCATGCCGGTGGCACTCATCCCTCAATGCGCCGCCAACCGCCACATTGCGTTTCAACTGGATGGTCGTGGGCCAGCGGAACTTCCAGCGCCCGATTTGAGCACGTGGCCTAGCTTGGATGACGGTCAGGGTGCTTCCGTGCGCATTGATTTGAACGCAATTTCTAAGGAGAATTTGGCGCTTTATCCGGTTGGGACGACCATGCTGGTGTCGGGCAACCTTTTGACCGCGCGCGATGCCGCTCATGCGCGCATCGTCGACATGCTTGAGCGTGGCGAGCAACTCCCAATCCCGTTGGCCGGGCGCGCCATCTACTATGTCGGCCCGGTCCCTGCTGCAGCAGGGGAAGTGATTGGCCCCGCGGGTCCGACAACGTCATCGCGTATGGACCGTTACACGGACCGGATCCTGAGCGCGGGCGTCAGTTGCCTCATTGGCAAAGCCGAACGCGGACCCGAAGGCCTTGCCGCGATCCGCCGACATGGTGCGCCCTACCTCGTGGCTGTCGGCGGCGCGGCCTATTTGATATCGAAGTCGATCAGATCAGCCCGCGTCGTGGCGTTCGAAGATTTGGGCATGGAGGCGATCCACGAATTCGAAGTGGTCGATATGCCAGTCACTGTTGCCATCGATGGTACTGGAAAGTCTCTCCACACACTGGGGCCTAAGGCTTGGCAAGTCGCGAAATGAAGTGTTCACGTGGTCGACGGAAGCACAAGAAGGACTGTGGGCCTTTAAGAACAGATCGGGATTGTTCAAGATTTTAGTTGCTCCCTTACCAATACAAAACAAGCAAGGAGAATTCGTGAACCTTTGTCGTTTTTGCAATTGCAATCGTCACCAGACGGAATGTCCGTTGTGTCTTTGAATAACCCTTTGTTTTCTAGATACCCTCGGTCTTCATTTTCTGCTGCCGTGCGAACTCGACGGGTGACAGCATCCCGTTTCTGACATGCTTGCGCCTTGGGTTGTAGAACATCTCGATGTAGCCGAACACATCCTGGCGAGCTTCGGTGCGTGTCTTGTAGGTTCGACGCCGTATCCGCTCCCGCTTGAGCAGGTTGAAGAAGCTCTCGGCGACAGCGCTGTCGTGGCAGTTTCCTCGCTGGCTCATAGAATGTTCCAGATTGTGAGCCCTGAGGAATGACGCCCAGTCCATGCTGGTGAATTGGGAACCCTGATCCGAGTGGATCAGCACTCTGTTCTTCGGCTTTCTCCGCCACACGGCCATGAGCAAAGCCTGCAGGACCACGTCCGTCGTCTGACGGGCTCTGCATCGACCAACCGACGACACGATGAGAGTAGAGGTCGATCACGACCGCCAGATAGGCAAAACCTTCCAGCGTTTTGATGTAGGTTATGTCCGTCACCCAGGCTGTGTCTAGCGCTTCCACGTCGAACTGCCGGTCCAGCGTGTTGTCCACCACCAAGGACGGTTTGCCGCCATAGCTGCCAGGCCGACGCTTGTAGCCGATCTGGGCTTTTGTGCCCGCCAGTGTGGCCAGACGTGCAACGCGGTTCGGACAGCACGTCTCACCTTGATCCAGCAGATCATCGTGGAGCTTGCGATAGCCATAGACTTTGCCACTGTCTTTCTAGGCCTTTCGGAGAAGTGCAGTCTGACGAAGGTCTTCCTTCGTCAGACTGCACAGCGGGTTCTTCGGCCAGGCATAGAAGCCACTCGGTTGGATGCGGAGGCATCGACACATCGCCCGCACCGAAAACAGCGGGTGATGCTCGGCCACGAACGCGTATCTCACTTTGCATCCCTGGCGAAATACGCGGTGGCTTCCTAGGAAACACACTTGGTCGCAGGCATGGGCGCCAGAGATTATCCAGGCGTCTTGGCACGGCGCTGGAGGTTGGCAAGCACGCGACTGCGATGTCGCTCGTCATATGCTGTGGCGCCGGGGTCACGATAGGTCATGCCGAAGCGTAGGGTGTTGTAAAAGAGGACCGCGATCTTGCGAGCAGTCGCGGTGACAGCTTTTTGCTTGCCGATCCGTGCTGCGAGTCGTCGATAGAATGCACCGAGCGCCGTGTCACTTCTTCCTATCGTGACGGCCGCCAAGCGCAGTAGTGCTGCTGCCCGGCTGGAAGATCGGCGCGTCCGCGATGAGAGGAGTTTGCCGCCCGAGACCTTGTTGCCCGGCGCAAGGCAAAGCCAGGATGTGAAGTGCTTGGCACTCGGCCATGCCTGCAGATCCGAGCCACATTCGCCGATCAATTTGAGCGTCAATGAAGGACCGAGACCATGGATTTGGGTCAGGTCAACGCCGAGAACACCGTAAAGCGCAGCGCGAACGTCGAAAGACGGCGCGTTCACTTGCTTGGTCTTCGTCCTCGCCTTCGGCAGAGGTGGCAGCTGATGTTCGGCCCGAACCGTCAAGTCCGAGATGGCCGCCTCTAGCTTTCGGTCACATTCCAGCATCCTGTCCTGATAGAAGTCATAGAGTTCCAAGGATTGGATCAGCGCAAACACGTGCTTGTCGCGGTCATTGCCGACCAACGAAGCCCGGATAGTCTCGATCGAGGAATGACAGCGCACATCGCGGAGTGACGCCAACACATCCGGATCGCGTTCACCCGCCGCTATTGCCCGGATGATTCGCATTCCCGTTGTACCGGTGATATCGGAGACGACGTGATGCAGTTGCAGGTTCATCTCCATCAGGGCCTTCTGCACATGCTGGATATGGGCCGCGGCGTATTCCACCAATCGCTCACGTTGCCACAGATAGGCCCGCAAGGTCGCAATCTCCGCAGCAGGCCTGAAGCTTCCCCGAAGCAGGCCGTAGGAGTGAAGCTGCCGGAGCCATCCAGCATCGCTGACGTCAGTCTTTCGGCCCGGAACGTTCTTGGCGTAGCGGGCATTCACGAGGATCACCTCGAAGCCGTGCTGCTCGAGAATCTCGAAGGCAGGAATCCAGTAGACGCCGGTGGATTCCATTGCGACGCTGGTCACCCCGCAAGAGCGAAACCACTCGGCCAGATTATGTAGATTCTGCGTGAAAGTGCCGAACGCGCGCACTGGCGTGTCGTCACTATCCGGATTCACTGCGGCCATGTGCATGGTCGAACCAATGTCGATTGCCGCAGCGCCCGGATTGACCATCTTCAAAGCTGGCTGGTCGCAGCTGGAAGTCTTCATCATGGCATCTCCTCCGTTCATCCTGGTGTGATTTTCCGTGGAATAGGGACCCTGTTTGAGGGTTGATTTTCGTCCAAATGGGACCCCTCAATTTTGGGTCATGTAATGCCTTCGTTTTCATCGGAGGCATAAGTTTTGGATGTTAGTCGTGGAAACGATTGCGAAGATACGCCGACTGTCACAGGTCCAAGGTAAGTCGATCAAGGCGATCTGCCGTGAGCTTAAGGTGTCCCGGAAAGTGGTGCGCAAAGTGCTGCGGTCGGACGACACGGAATTCCGTTACGAACGCAAGCAGCAGCCCTATCCCCGGATGGGAGCTTGGCGAGAGAAGCTGGATTTGCTGCTGTCGGCGAACGCAGCAAAGCCTCAGCGTGAGCGGCTGACGCTGATCAAGATTTTCGAGGAGCTTCGAGGCCTTGGCTATGATGGCAGCTACAGCTCGGTCTGGCGCCATGCGCGCGATTGGGAAAAGCAACGCGGCAGTGCAGCGGCCGAGGCCTATATTCCGCTGAGCTTTGCGCCCGGTGAGGCGTACCAGTTTGACTGGAGCCATGAGGTCGTGCTGCTGGACGGCGTGACGGTGACCGTGAAGGTTGCGCATATGCGGCTGTGCCATAGCCGCATGTTCTTCATTCGGGCCTATCCACGCGAGAGCCAGGAGATGGTGTTTGACGCCCATGACCGGGCGTTTGCTTTCTTTCGCGGCACCTGCACGCGAGGCATTTACGACAACATGAAGACGGCTGTGGACGCGATCTTCATCGGTAAGGATCGGCGCTACAACCGCCGCTTTGCGCAGATGTGCGGGCATTATCTCGTCGAGCCGCAGGCGTGCACACCGGCATCGGGTTGGGAGAAGGGCCAGGTGGAGAACCAGGTCGGGCTGGTGCGCGCGCGCTTCTTCGCGCCTAGGCTGCGCTTCAAGACACTGGAAGACCTGAACGGCTGGCTCCTCGACAAATGCATCGCCCGGGCCAAGGCGCATTACCATCCCGAACAGGGCGAGCGCACGATCTGGGAAGTGTTCGAGGAGGAACGTGCCAGCTTCATCCCCTATGCCGGTCGCTTCGACGGCTTCCATTGCGTTCCGGCCGCCGTGTCGAAGACCTGCACCGTTCGTTTTGACAACAACAAATACTCAGTGCTCTCGAGCGCCGTCGGCCGTCCGGTCGAGATCCACGCCTATGCTGATCGCATCGTCATCCGCCAGGATGGCGCAATTGTCGGCGAACATGCCCGCTGCTTTGGCCGCAACGAGGTGATCTACGATCCCTGGCATTACGTGCCGGTGCTGGCGCGCAAACCCGGTGGTCTGCGCAATGGCGCGCCGTTCAAGAACTGGGTTTTGCCGTCAGCCATGGAGAAAGTGCGCCGCAAGCTGAAGGGCACCGATGACGGAGACCGGCAAATGGTGTCGATCCTCACCTGCGTGCTGAGCGACGGATTGAATGCGGTCGAGGCGGCCTGTCAGGAGGCGCTCGATCAGGGGGTGTCATCGGCGTCAGTAATCCTCAACATCCTGTCCCGCGGCCGCGACCCTGCACCCGACCCGATCCTTTCCATTCCACAGGCGCTGAAGCTGGCACACGAGCCGATTGCCGATTGCGCCCGCTATGACAGCCTCAGGAGGGCAAACAACCATGCAACGAACCGACGTGCTGGATCTGATGGGAGCGCTGAAGCTCTACGGGATGCGATCAGCTTATGATGAGATCATGGGCGTTGCCATCAAGCGCCAGCACGAGCCGCCGAAGATTGTCGGCGACTTGCTCCAGGCGGAGATATCCGAGAAACAGGCGCGCTCCATCAAATACCAGCTCACCGTCGCCAAGCTGCCACTCGCCAAGGATGTCGATGACTTCGACTTTACCGGCACGCCCGCCAACGAGAGCCTGATCCGCGATCTTGCCAACGGTGCTTTCGTTGCCGATCAGCGCAATGTCGTTCTGGTCGGCGGAACAGGAACCGGAAAGTCACATCTGGCCATCGCCATTGCCCGCTCTCTCATCCGCAACGGCGCACGGGGCCGTTTCTTCAATGTCGTCGATTTGGTCAACAGGCTCGAGACAGAAGCGCGCGCTGGCCGCCAGGGCCGAATTGCCGACCATCTCACTCGTCTTGACTTCGTTGTGCTCGATGAACTCGGCTATCTGCCTTTCGCTCAGGCAGGCGGGCAGCTTCTGTTCCATCTGGTATCGAAGCTCTACGAGCGCACCAGCGTCATCATCACCACCAATCTTGCCTTTGGTGAATGGCCAAGTGTGTTCGGCGATGCAAAGATGACGACCGCGTTGCTTGACCGTCTCACGCATCATTGCGAGATCGTCGAGACAGGCAACGAGAGCTGGCGCTTCAAGAGCCGCTCTCAAAGCTAAAGCCGGAAAGCAAATCAGCCGCGCCCGACCGGGCTGCGCAACCCCGACCAGCTACACCCGGTCGGGCGCTAACTGGCGCGCCTTATGACGGATGGAAAAGGGGTCCCTTTTGCGCGAATAAACAGGGTCCCGATTCCGCGGTTATTGACACCGCAGCGGACGTGGCGGCCTCTGGCGGTTGGAAAATTATCAGCAAATCCAGCCTCATAGGATTCACATCGGCGCGGCGTTCAGCTATTAACCGGGTCATGTTCGACGCACCCAAATCCTTGCCCTCTGACCCTGCCGAACTGCGCGTCGCGGCAGAGGGTCTGGTCGAACTGGCGAAGGCGCAGGCTCTAGAGATTGAGAAGCTGAAGCACCAGCTTTCGGGTCACCAGCGGCACCGTTTCGGGTCGAGATCGGAATCCGCCGACCAACTCAACTTGCAGCTTCGACTTGAAGAAGAGGAAACCGCGGCCGCGTGCACCGCGCCGCCTGAAGAGGTTACGGATCCAGAGCTCAAGCAAAAGCCGAAGCGCAAACCATTGCCACCGTCCTTGCCACGCAACGAGGAAATCCTGAGCCCGGGCGAGACCTGCAAATGCGGCGGTGACCTGCGCACCATCGGTGCGGACGTGACCGAAGAGTTGGAATACATTCCCGGTCGGTTCATCGTGAACCGCATTGTCCGACCCCGGATGGCGTGCAAATGCTGCGACAGGATCGTTCAGGCACCCTTGCCCTCACGCCCGATCGAGCGTGGCCGCCCCGGAGCCGGGCTGCTGACGCATGTGCTGGTCAGCAAATACGCGGATCATTGTCCGTTGTACCGCCAGTCACAAATCTTCGCCCGCGAAGGCATCGACCTCGATCGCTCTACTCTGGCGGGTTGGGTTGGCCAGTCGACAAAGTTGCTGGAACCATTGGCTGACGCGACTGGCCGCCACATTCGAGGGGGTCAGGCCATTTTTGCTGACGATACTCCAATCAAGATGCAGGCCAGAATGAAATGCGCGACGGCCCGGATTTGGACCTATGTGCGCGACGAGCGACCCTGGGGCAGCGGCGATCCACCGGCCGCCTGGTATCGCTTCAGCACCGACCGCGAAGGCAAACATCCCACCGGTCATCTGGACCAGTTCAAGGGCTGGATTCATGCCGATGGCTAAACTGGATTCAATGACCTGTTCGCCAAGGAGGACGTCCACGAGATGGCCTGCATGGCGCATGTGCGCCGCAAGTTTGTCGATATTTTCCAGTCGCAAGGATCACAGATCGCTGAAGAGGCAATCCGGCGCATCGCGCTCCTCTATGCCGTCGAAAAGGCCGCGCGCGGCAAATCGCCCGAAGAACGCGTTGCGTTGCGCCAGAAGGATGCCAAACCGGTTTTCGACGAATTGGAGACCTGGCTCGATGCCCAATTGAACAGGATTTCCGGAAAATCCGACCTCGCCAAAGCCATCCGCTACGCCTTGGGTCGCATGAAGAAAATGCGCGGATATCTGACCAACGGTTTTCTGGAAATCGATAATAATTCAGCCGAGCGTTCAATCCGCTGTGTGGCTCTGGGCCGGAAAAATTATCTCTTCGTTGGCTCCGAAGGTGGCGGCAAGGCTGCAGCTATCGCCTACACCCTGATCGAAACAGCCAAACTCAACGGCATCGACCCGCAAGCCTGGCTCACCTGGGTCCTCGCCCAAATCGCCGACCACAAAATCACACGTCTGGACGAGCTCTTCCCCTGGCGTTACGCTGCTCAAGCAGCGTAACAAATCCGGTCAATCCGCACCAGAGCACCCAGACCAAACGGGTACAGGGCGCACGTACTGAGGAGCGATCAGTCTGACTTCGTGACCCAGCTTGGCCATCTCGCGGGCCCAGTAATGGGCACTGCCGCAGGCTTCCATCACGACCATCGCCGGAACCTGGTCAGCCATGAACCTGCGAAAGTGCTGCCGCGTCAGCTTCCGCCGGAACTTGATCTGTCCAGACATGGAAGCTCCGTGGACCTGAAAAACATTCTTGGCTAGATCGATCCCGATCATCGTCTCTTTGGTCATGCTCGCCTTCCTCTCCACCCATTGGACTTAACCCGACGATCCTCCAATAGAACGCGTCGGGTGGGTAGAGCGGCAACCACTCTATCTATTCATTTCTCAAATAAAGGCGTGCTGATGTCGCGGCTGAGATTCGATATGCGTCGACTGACCGCACCGTGTTAATGCAAGATCGTCAGTCGCCGAACGTACCGATCCAAGACAAGCGGTAGCTTCGAACGCGCGAAGATCATCAAGGGAGGGAACTGTGGATCGCTTCATTGGTGATACTGTATCACCGAAACTGGTCAACTAATTTACCTTTTTATTATTGAATAAATCTTAGATAATCGCCAAACAAGTTGCCATTTTGGTGCAGAACTTAGTTAAATCTCAGTGTGAATGGCGCGATTTGCAAGTTTTCGTCGGTATCGAGAGTTTCTGACGACCGAGGTCAAAAAGTTAAACCTCATTAACGACGGTGATGCGACGTAGAGCACAACTTTCGGGCTTCTGAAGTTCTCTTCCTAAATGATTGGCAAATGTTACGGTTATGGATGCGAATAGTGAACATGTTTGGCCTGAAGCGAACAGGCCCTCTGATAAGAGTGCAGCTAACCTTCGTTCAGAACTGAAGCCTCTGCACCTAAGGCAGTGTAGCCAAATTTGCTTTGGCGACCTAGCGGTGTTGATGACAGTTGCAGAAGCGGGAAGCTTCCGTCGAGCGAGCGCCATTTTGAATATGGGTCAGTCAAGTGTAACGCGCCGAATTCAAAAGCTTGAAGAACTCTTAGGAGCATCTCTGTTCGAACGAAGCCCTGTAGGTGCTCGGCTAACATTTGTGGGTTCGCGCTTCGTGGAGAACGTCCGCGCGATAAGCTGCGATCTTTGTGTGGCAGTTAGAACGGCGCAGTGCGCCGGAGTCAGCTCAAACGGGCAACTACGAATAGGGCTTGTTGCATCGTTATCACGTGGCGCCTTGCGCCAAACCGTTTCAACCTTTACCGAGAAATATCCTGAAGTTGACTTGTACTTCACTGAATCTGACCGGGGCGACCTCCTGACGCGCCTAAGTCATAGAGAACTCGACGTGTTACTTGCAGCTGGATGCCCCTCTGAAAATCTTGGAGATGCGCTGATATTGACGGAGGAACCTATCTACCTGGCATTGTCTGGCACGCACGCGCTTGCGAGCCAACATCGTGTTCTTTGGTCAGATGTCGACAACGCAACCTTTATCGTTAGCACTCTGGAGCCCGGACCAGAGATCCGTGACTACATTCTTCGTCGGGTTAGCGATCTTGGCCGCCAGGCCAAGATCCAACAACATCGACTTGATCGCGAAGGTATTATGAACCTCGTGGGGCTTGGTTTAGGCTTCAGCCTTGTTGCAGAACATTGGTGTGGAGTTGCTTATCCCAACGTTGTGTTTCGTCGGATTGGTGATGATGATGAGCGACTTCCCTTCTCGCTGACCTGGCGTCCGGAAAACGACAATCCCGCGCTTAGACGGTTCCTGAGTCTTGCCCGCGTGCACGCGAAGACGCACGCCGCTCCTTCCTAGCCTTGGCGAACCCGCGATCGGTCGCCATGAACCGCTCGATCATCGGTACGATGAGTTTCACCGGTTCCCTTACTGGCTGTCCGGTCTCACGCCCCAGGACTTCGGCGTAGGCGGTGAGATCACGATGGATGGATGCGGGCAGTTCGACGGTTACCTTTACCGGTTTGTCGTCAGCAAGCGGGCCGAGTTTCAGCTTGGTCATTGATAGCCTCTTTGCGGTTCGAGGATGAGGTCGCGAGTGACGACGACGCGGACGGGGAATCCCGGCCGAATGGTCAGCGTCGGCGGCACGGCGAGTTGACGGCGCACGATCTCGTCACCGGCGCGACCGACAGTGTCCTGTGTACCTTCGCGGATGGCGCGGGCGATATCGCTGTCATCGCTAGCGCCCAGTTCCGCACCGATGTTGAGAACTGTCGCGAGGCCTGCCGCGAGGAATAGTCGGCCCCAGTGGTGATCGACACGATCCTCGAGCCCCGCATAGCCGGCCGGGTCGGCACCCCGCTGGCGTTCGAGGACAATGGAGCGTCCGTTCGGCAGGATCAATCGCGTCCAGACCAAGAGGGCACGCTGCTGACCGAAGGCAACGCGGCTATCATATTCGCCGAGTAGGCGCGAGCCCTGCGGGATCAGGAGATAGCGCCCGCTCGGACTGTCATAGACATGGGAGGTGACCTGGGCGGTGACCTGTCCAGGCAAGTCTGAGCGCAAGCCGGTGATGAGTGCCGCCGGGATCATGGTGCCGGCCTGGATGACATAGGGGCTCGGCGGGCTGGTCAGACGGTCAGCGCTCATCGTGCGCCGATCAACATCGCGCGCCAGGAACGCTTCGAGCCTATCGGTCGCATCGCGCGATGCCGCCTCGGCCGAGACGGGAAAGAGGCTTCCGTTGCTCGACGGCGCTACCGCACCGGGAGGTCGAATGGTGGTGCGCGCGACCGTGTTCGCCTCGGCGAAGAGCTGGCTGAGGCGGGCGGCCTCCTGCTCCTGAAGCCACCGCTGTTCCTCGGGATCGACTGCTGGGCCAGTGGCGGGGACGGCAGGCACGGGCTGGCCGCGTTCCCGGGCGCTCAAGATCGGGCGGCCGAGTTCGCCGGGCAGTGGCGGGCCGAGCTGCGGGATACTGCCATAGTCGCGCGGGAGGCGGGTCAGCCCTTCGGCCTCCTGGACACGCTCGGTCGAGAACAGCTCGTCCGGTCCTTCGATTGCTCCACGGTCTTGCAGCGCGAAGATGAGGATAGCGGCGAGCCCGAGCCCGCCGCCGGTTGCGAGAACCATGATGGCTTTTCGGGACAGACGCATGACGCGGGGTGGATCGGCGCGCAGCCGCAGCTCTTCGGCGATATCGCGTTCGGAACGAGGCTTCGCCGTCTGACCATGCCCGGCCCGGCCTGGTTGGGATTTATCTGTCATCCGGACTCTCCGTTCTGGCGCTGAGGCGCAGCTGGCCTGCGTCGCACGCCATCTGTGCGAACGATGCGGACCGTTTGCTGGTTTCTGCCGCCGAGGCGCAGTTCGGCTGCTGCGAACAGGCGGTCGACGATGAGCACGTTGCGGTGGACACGGGTGTTGGCGATCTCAGTCCCGCCATCGGCGCCGATGACGAAGAGCGGCGGCATGTCGCCCTGCACGATCCCGCGCGGGAAGACGACATAAACCCGGCGGCCATCATCGAACACAGAGCTTGGTCGCCAGGGAGGCCTGTCACCCTCGATGGCGTATCGATGGCGCCGATGGGCGGTCGAGGGAATCTCGGGGCGGGTCACCGCCGGTAGCCGGGTCACACCTGCGACGCGCGGATAGGCCCAGGCGACCGATGGCATGTATGTCTCTTCGTCTGAACGCAGTTCGACGAGATAAGTCCTCCGGTCGGTGTTGATGACGAGATTGGTGGTGATCTCGGGCCGGGTCGGCTTGACCAGGATATGGACGCGCTCGGTGCGCCCGCTGCCGCTGCGGGTGTCCCCGATGATCCAGCGGGCGGTATCGCCGGCGGCAATCGGACCCTCGCCGATCAGCCGTTCGCCGGGCTCCAGAGCGATGTCGGTGATCTGTTCTGGGGCGGCGTAGACCTGGTAGAGCGCACCCTCGCTCCACGGGAAGATCTGGATGGCGTTGTAGTAGCCCTCGCGGCGCGGTTCGACGCGGGCGGCGGCGTTGGCGTTGACGACACGCGCTTCGGGCGTCCGTGCATTCTCGCCGCCGCGTGAGGGAGTCCAGGCCGGCGGCGTATGGACCGGTCGCGGCGGTTGTTCGATGACCTGAGGCGGTGGCGCGGGCAACGATGGCACATCCTCGTCGTAGGTGATCTCAGGCGGCCGGAAGGTGGCGCAGCCCGCGAGAGACAAGCCCATGAAGAGGGCGAGCGGGAGGTTCGGGGTTCTGTGGCTCATTCCTGCATCTCCCGCGACCAGTTGATGGCATGGACGAAGACGCCGAGGGGGTTCTTCCTGATCCGTTCCGCCGTGCGTGGCGGCTGGAGCGCCACGGTCAGGATCGCTGTCCAGCGCTCGGTTGCCGCAAGTTGACCGTTGGCATAGCGACGTTCGATCCAGGCGACGCGGAAACTCGAATTCGATGCCCGGATCACGCTGGAGATTTCGACGGCGACCTGGGTTTCGCCGACCTTGGCGAAGGGATCGTTGACGCGGGCATAGTCATTGAGCGCGAGCGCGCCGCGATCGGTGGCGAAATCATAGGCCCTGAGCCAGTTCTCGCGCAGCACGATTGGGTCCGCTGGCACCTGCCGGACATTCTCGACGAAACGCGCGAGGTGGAAGGCGATCTGCGGATCGGTCGGCCGGTAATCCGCGGTGGCGGGCGCGACGGCCTGCGCAGCGCCGAGACGGTCGACCTCCACCACATAGGGCACGATCGTGCCCTGCGTGGATTGCCAAACGAGCGCCGCGCCAAGCCCGCCGGTCATCAGCAGGCAACCGAAGGCCATCAGTCGCCAGTTCCTCGCCTGAACGCGGGCTGAGCCGATGCGTTCGTCCCAGACCTGGGCCGCCTTCTGGTAGGGGGTAACCGGTTCCGGTGTCTTGCCGTAGTTCACGCTGGGGCGTTTGAAGAGTCTCATGGTTTCTCCGAGAGGCTGACCGACGTCCCGCCGCCGCCATGGTCTCCGGATCGGATCACATGGGCGGTCGTGGCGACGCCGTGGTGGAGGGATTGCTGCCGCTTGAGCTTTTGCGCCCAGGCAGGCGGGCCATCATTGACAGGAGAAGAGGATGTGGTCCCGCCGGTGACAGAGCCGCCGGTCGCGCCGAAGGCGGCGCGCGATCCGGTGTGATAGCTGTCCTTCATGGACTGGCCCATGCGTTGGAGCGGACTTGCGGCGGCGCTCATGCCGGCCTTGCCGACACTAGCCATTCCACCGGCGACGCCTGCCGCACCGCCACCTGCTGCCATATGTCCGACCTTGTAGGCGGTAGACGCACCGCCCGCGATCGAAGCGGCGCCGCGTGCGCCTGCGCCGATAGCGGATGCGGCCATCTTGCCGCCCGCCAGACCACCGACAACCATGCCGCCGGCGGCGAGGCCCGTGCCGACTGCCGCGCCCGCACCGAGTTGTGGGCCGCCGGAAACGATGCCGTTGGCGATACCCGGACCGAAGATGCCGAGCGCGAGCAGCGAGAGTGCTGCGAGAACGATGGCCATGGCGTCCTCGATCGTCGGCTCGCCGGTAAATCCCGCGGTGAAGGTGCCGAAGATGGTCGAGCCGATGCCGACGATGACGGCGAGCACCAGCACCTTGACGCCGGACGAAATGACGAGACCGAGCACACGCTCAGCCATGAAGGCGGTCTTGTTGAAGAGCCCGAAGGGGACGAGGATGAAGCCCGCCAGCGTCGCCAGCTTGAATTCTATCAGCGTCACGAAGAGCTGGATGGCGAGGATGAAGAAGGAGAGCAGTACGATCACCCAGGCGAAGAGCAAGATCGCGATCTGGATGAAATTATCGAAGAAGGAGACGAAGCCCATGAGGTCGCCCACGGACTCAAGAAGTGGCCGTCCGGCCTCGAGCCCGACCTCGGCGATGCGACCTGGCTGCAAAAGCTCACCGGCACTCAGGGAACCACCGGAGGCGATCAACCCCAGCCCGGCAAAGCTCTCGAAGACGATACGGGCGAGCTGATTCCAGTTGCCGATGATATAGGCGAAGATCCCGACGAAGAGCGTCTTCTTGACGAGCCGCGCGATGATGTCGTCGTCCGCGCCCCAGGCCCAGAAGAGCGCGGCCAGCGTGACGTCGATGGCGATGAGCGTGGTCGCGAGGAAGGCGACGTCGCCGCCGAGCAATCCGAAGCCGCTATCGATATAGCGGGTGAAGACATCCAGGAATCGATCGATAACGCCGACGCCACCCATGGCCTATTCCTCCTCCCGGCCAGACCTGGAACCGCCGGGCGCGAAGAAGCGCCGGCGGTTCTCGGCCCAGGCCTCGCGGCAGGCGGTTTCGATCTCAACCTCCTCGACGGCGAGCGCGCGGCAGCGCCGGAGCGCGGCACGCAGCGGATCGTCGGCCGTTTCAGATATCGACGCAGGCATCTTCTCCGGGACGACGGCGTCCCGAAACTCGAAGGCGGCGGCGAGAGCCGCGAGGCCGCCGAGGCCGAAGGCGATGAGCCGCAGGATATGGTCGGGACCGGTAGCCATGGTCAGTTGCCGAACATGCGCACGGTGGTCGGACGGTAGCCGCTGCCATAGTCGAGGAAGCGGTTGAGGTTCTCGCGCGCCTGCGCTTCGGCCGAGGCCACGCGTGCGGCCTCCAGAGCCTGGGCTCGGTTCGAGGCGGCGATCGCGGCAGTGAGATCCGCGATCTGGCTCGACTGCAATGCCAACAACTGGTTGCCCGCCTGGGCCGCCTGCAGGGCGCCGGTCGCGCCCTGGCTGCGGGCGACGAGCGCCTGCATCTGCGAGCGGGCGCCGTCGATGTTGCCGACGACGCCGGCCTGGACGCGGAGCGCGTCCTCGAAGCCGGCGACAGAATTCTCCCACCGCTCGCGCGCATTGCCGACCATCGCGTCGAAATCACCGGACGCGGCGGCCGTCCCATACTGTTCGGTGAAGGCGCGTTCGATGTCGGCGACGTCGTGGGCGATGCGCTGCGCTTCGTTCAGGAGCTGCTGAGTACGCTGTACCGATGCCTGCAACTCGGCCAGCGATGAGTATGGCAGGCTGGCGAGATTGCGCGCTTGATTCATCAGCATCTGCGCCTGGTTCTGCAGCTGAGTGATCTGATTGTTGATCTGTTCCAGAGCGCGGGCGGCCTGGAGGATGTTCTGGGCGTGGTTGGACGGGTCGTAGACGATACGCCACGCGTGCGCTGGCTCGGACATCATAGGTCCGAGCGCGATCGGCGCTGCCAGCAGCGTTGCCGCAAGGAGATTGGCGGGAAGAGAGCGTTTGCGAAGCGGTTTCATTAGGTGTTCTCCTTCGTTTCAGTGGGGATTGTCGGGGTGATGGTGTCGCCGAGCAGTTCGACAGCCCAGTCGAGGCCGCGGCGTCGCAGCCAGGCGGTGGCGAAGCCTGCGCGGCCGTGTTCGGCCTGCGTCTCGGCAATGGCGGCCTGGTCGGATTTCGACGAAGTAGCGGTGAAGGCGAGCGCGACCTCGCCGAGCCCCAGATCGAAGAGCCGGTTGCCGCGCCGGGACTGGCAGTAATAGTCGCGCTTGGGCGTCGCCCTGGCGACGATCTCGATCTGACGGTCGTTGAGCCCGAAACGGTGATAGATGGCGGCGATTTGTGGTTCGAAGGCGCGCTCGTTGGGCAGGAAGATGCGCGTCGGGCAGCTTTCGACGATCGCGGGTGCGATGTTCGATCCGTCGATGTCGGCGAGAGACTGGGTGGCGAAGATCACGCTCGCATTCTTCTTGCGGAGCGTCTTCAGCCATTCGCGGAGCTGGCCGCCGAAGGTCTGGTCATCGAGCGCCAGCCAACCCTCGTCGACGATGATGAGGCTGGGCCGTCCGTCGAGTCTGCCTTCGATACGGTGAAACAAATAGGCGAGCACGGCTGGCGTTGCGGCAGACCCGATCAACCCCTCGGTTTCGAAGGCCTGAACATCGGCTGTGCCGAGTTCTTCTCGTTCCGCATCGAGCAGACAGCCGAACGGACCGCCCAGGCAGTAGGGCGCGAGCGCGCGTTTGAGTTCATTCGATTGCAGCAAGACAGACAGTCCGGTCAGGGTCCGCTCTTCGACCGGTGCGGAAGCGAGCGAGGTCAGCGCCGACCAGAGATGGTCGCGGGCGGTCGGGTCGATGGAAACGCCCTCGCGGGCAAGCAGCCCGGCCAACCAGTCCTGCGCCCAGGCACATTCGGCCGCGTCATCGATGCGCGCGAGAGGCTGGAGCTGGACGGCGGCTTCGTCCTCGGAGAGGGCGAGACCGAGATCCTCCCAGTCTCCGCCCATTGCAATAGTGGCGCAGCGGATCGAGCCGCCGAAGTCGAAGGCGAAGATCTGTGAGCCGTCATAGCGGCGGAACTGGAGGGCCATCAGCGCCAGCAGGACCGACTTGCCCGATCCGGTCGGTCCGACGATCAGCGTGTGGCCGACGTCACCGACATGGGTGGAGAAGCGGAACGGGGTCGCGCCTTCCGTCTCGGCATAGAAGAGCGGTGGGCCGTCCAGATGATCGTTGCGCGCTGGCCCAGCCCAGATGGCGGAGATCGGAACCATGTGGGCGAGGTTGAGTGTCGAGACCGGCGGCTGGCGGACATTGGCGTAGAGGTGACCGGGCAATGAGCCAAGCCAGGCCTCGATCGCGTTGAGGGTCTCAGGGATAGCCGTGAAATCGCGGCCCTGGACGATCTTCTCCGCAGCCTTGAGTTTCGCGTCAGCGGCGCGTTCGTCCTCGTCCCAGACCGTGATCGTTGCGGTGACATAGGCGGCGCCCACCATGTCGGTCCCGAGTTCCTGCAGCGCTTCGTCTGCGTCGGCCGCCTTGTTGGCGGCGTCGGAGTCCAGAAGTGTCGAGGCCTCGTTAGTCATCACCTCCTTGAGGATCGCCGCGACGGACTTCCTCTTGGCGAACCATTGGCGGCGAATACGCGTGAAGAGCTTTGTAGCGTCGGTCTTGTCGAGGCAGATCGCGCGCGTCGCCCACCGATATTCGAAGGCCTGCCCGTTCAATTCATCGAGCAGTCCAGGCCAGGTCGCGGTCGGGAAACCGACGATGGAGAGCGTCTTGATGTAGGCGTCTCCAAGCCGGGGCGCGAGGCCACCGATGAGTGCGGTGTCAGCGAGAAGCGCATCGAGATGCATCGGCGTTTCGGGTACGCGCACACGCTGGCGACGCGACGAGATCGTCGAATGGAGATATGTGAGCGTCTCGGCATCGGAGAGCCAGGCCGCTTCGGGCATGAAGCCGTCGAAGAGATCGAGCAGGCGGTCGGTGCGTGAGACGAAGCTTGCGACATGCTCGCGCGGATCGATACCGGTCTCGGCCGCACCCTCATAAAGCCATTGCCCAGCGCGGCTCGCCTCGTCGGCGGGCGGCATCCAGACGAGCGTCAGGAAATACTGACTCTCGAAGTGAGAACCGGCTTCCTCGAACTGCGCACGGCGCTCCGCATCCACCAGTGCCGAGACGGGATCGGGGAATTGGGACAAGGGATAGGCGCGCGCCGGGACGCGCTGTGCCTCGACGAAGACCGCCCAACCGGAACCGAGCCGTCTCAGCGCATTGTTGAGTCGACCGGCCGTCGCAACCAACTCCGCGGGTGTCGCGGAATCGAGGTCGGGACCGCGGAACCGCGCCGTGCGTTGGAGGCCGCCGTCCTTGTTGAGCACGACGCCCTCGTCGATCAGTGCCGCCCAGGGCAGATAATCGGCAAGCAAGGCCGTCCTGGAGCGATATTCGGCGAGCCGCATCATCGTCTCAAACTCCCAGCCAGGTCGGGTAGCGCAGGTGGCGCCGCGCGACGGCGACGATCTGTGCATCGCGCTTCGTGGCCCAGACTGCGAGGAGATGGCCGATCAGCCAGAAGAGGATGCCGACGAGCCACAAGCGCAGACCCAGCCCGACGGCGGCGGCGAGCGTGCCGTTGGCAATGGCGACCGCGCGTGGTGCGCCGCCGAGTAGGATCGGCTCGCTCAGCGCGCGATGCACGGGCGCGTAGAAACCCGGAATGTCGTCGCCGTCGCGCATCACACCAGCACCCCGCCGCCGAAGGAGAAGAAGGAGAGGAAGAAGCTCGACGCGGCGAACGCGATGGAGAGGCCGAAGACGATCTGCACGAGCCGCCGGAACCCGCCCGAGGTGTCGCCGAAAGCGAGTGTCAGGCCGGTGATGATAATGATGATGACGGCGACGATCTTGGCGACCGGTCCCTCGATCGATTCGAGGATCGATTGCAGCGGCGCTTCCCACGGCATGCCGGACCCTGCCGCATGTGCGGGTTCAGCTGCGATAACAAGGCCGAGGGCGAGAGCGCCGGCGATCTGCGGCCAGCGCGGGTGGATGGGCAATAGACGGATCACGATGGGTCTCCTCCGGAGTTACTGAGAATAGGTTCGAGGGCGTAGTCGCCTGTGGCATCGAGACCGGTGACGCGAGCGAGTTCCGCGAGCCGGCGGTCGGGTCCGCGGCCTGCGAGCACGGCGATGATGTCGATCGTGTCGGCGACGAGCGCACGCGGCACCGTCACGACGGCTTCCTGGATGAGCTGCTCGAGGCGGCGCAGTGCGCCGATCGCCGTGCCGGCGTGAATGGTGCCAATGCCGCCCGGATGACCGGTCCCCCAGGCCTTGAGAAGATCGAGCGCTTCGGGGCCGCGCACCTCACCGATAGGGATCCGATCGGGACGTAGGCGCAGCGATGAGCGCACGAGATCGGACAGCGTCGCGACTCCATCCTTGGTGCGCAGAGCTACGAGGTTCGGCGTCATGCACTGAAGCTCACGGGTGTCCTCAATCAGGACGACACGGTCTGAACTTTTGGCGACCTCAGCGAGCAGCGCATTGGTCAGCGTGGTCTTGCCGGTCGATGTGCCGCCGGCGACGAGGATATTGGCGCGCATGGCGATTGCGTCGCGCAACGCTCCAGCAGCTTGCGCACCCATGATGCCGACGGCGACATAGTCGTCGAGGGTGAACACGGCGACGGCGGGTTTGCGGATCGCGAAGGCAGGCGCTGCAACGACCGGCGGCAAAAGCCCCTCGAACCGCTCACCCGTCCCGGGCAGTTCCGCCGAGACACGCGGGGCTCCCGCATGGACCTCGGCGCCGACATGATGCGCGACCAGCCTGACTATGCGTTCAACATCGGCGGCGGAAAGCCGCTCGCCCGTGTCCGACAATCCTTCGCTGAGACGATCCACCCAGAGTCGACCATCGGGGTTGAGCATGACTTCGACGATGGTGGGATCCTCAAGCCATGTGGCGACGTGCGGTCCAAGCGCCGTACGGAGCATGCGGGAGCCGCGCAGGATCGCTTCTGTCTGGAAAGGTTGGACGGTCATTCGCGGCCCCGCATTTGGTTACGGGACACATCAAGAAGACCGTTATTGGGTCAGCGGCAACAGGGATTACGGCGTAGTAGTGCTGTGGCGGGCAAAGGCAGGGTAATGGGGAAGTGGCGCGCCAGTGCAAAGCCGGCTTTGCGGATGGTGTGGGGACATCCGGCAGAGAAATTTGAATTGTGGTACCATCCCGCGATCGTTACGATGGATCGAACGGATTGCGATCGGAGACCCATGACAGCTGCGTTATCTCTTGTGACGATCGGCCTTGTCGCCCTGCACCTTGCTTTAGCCGCCAGATCGACGCACTTCGGTCAACGAATTGCCCTCGTGGTCGCGGGCTGCACAAGCCTGCCGTTCGCCTTCGGGCCCTTCATTCCGATTGCCCATTTCATATTCGAATCTACGGACAAATCGCTGCTGTGGGTAACGCAGGCAGTCTGTTCACTGCTGCTCACCACGCTTGTAGCACGCCTCGCCGTGCGATGGCGTGATGGGGATGTGTCAAACCTACGGTTGCCCATCTCCGGGATCGTGGTCGGCCAGACCATCTTGCTGGGGGCGGCAATCTTGCTTTCAGATTACGAGCCGGGAGCGGCGACCCCGAATGTGTGGGACGCCCCAGTCTACGTATTGAATTGGCTTACGGGGATCATCATGTGCTTGCTTCTCGCCCTTGCGGCATGGCGCATTGCGGGATCAGGTTTGGCCTTCCGATTGCTGACCGGAGGCTATCTCCTAATCCTCGGTCTACTCGTGAGCGGCACAGTTGGCCCCTAAGTCACGGGCGACGGACATGAGGAGGCCCGAAATAGCCTTTCGTTTCATGCGCAGAATCAGTCACATTGGGCATCAAAGCCGTCATTGCTCCAAACTACGGCCTGCGATATCATCCGAGACTTCCTTCGTCAGCGTGTTCCCCCTCGCCAGCCGCCGTCCGAGTGTCTCGACGAAACCCTCATAGCGTTCGCGCCCCTTGGCGTGGGCGGCATCGCGCATAGTGTCCGGCAACGGCGGGGTGGTGGTCAGCCAGAACTTGACGAAGAGCGCCAGGGCCTCATTGCCTATGGATACGTCCCGCTCGAGCCGCTCGATGGCGCGGGTCAGCCGGTCGAGGCGGCGCACGATTGCTGCTTCGTGCTGCTCATCGGCATCGGGCGAGAGGTAGGAGGCGAGCGCCGCCTCGACGATAGCCGATTTGGAGACCCTGCGACGCGCAGCGAGCGCATCCAGTTCCGGCGAGAGTACCGGATCGAAATAGACGTTCAATCTATCCTTCTTCATTCCGGTACCTCCTAAAGCTCGATCCCGTCATCTGGATCGAGCGCCGCCTGACGGTCGACACCGCGGAATCGGCCCTGCAGTTCCTTGGCCCGCTGAGCCTCGTCATCCTGATCCTCATCGAGGGCTGCGAATTCTTCGCGCGCTGGCGTCGTTTCCGGTGCGATTTCTTCGTGCTCGGGCAAAGCAGGTTCGCGGCGCACACCACCGTCACTGTCCTCATCGCTCTGTGAATTCTTGGCTGCGGGCGCCGGGACCTCAATTGGCGGGCGATTGGTCCAATCATCCGTGTAGTGAATGTCAGTGACTTCTCTCTTCGAAGTTTCCGGCTCCGGTGGCGCCACGATCCGCACCTTGAACTGTGGGTCCGAATAGTAGCGCGCCTTCTTCGCCCGGATCGGCGGTACGCCGGAGATGAGCACGACCTCGTCATCCGCCGGGAGCTGCATGATCTCGCCGGGCGTAAGCAGCGGACGGGCCGTCTCCTGCCGCGAGACCATCAGGTGACCAAGCCAGGGCGAGAGCCGGTGGCCGGCATAGTTCTTCATCGCGCGCATCTCGGTGGCGGTGCCGAGTGCGTCCGAAACACGTTTTGCGGTGCGCTCGTCATTGGTGGCGAAGGCGACACGGACGTGGCAGTTGTCGAGGATGGCGTTGTTCTGACCGTAGGCTTTCTCGATCTGGTTCAGCGACTGGGCGATCAGGAACGCTTTGAGGCCGTAGCCGGCCATGAAGGCGAGTTGGCTCTCGAAGAAATCGAGCCGCCCCAGTGCCGGAAACTCGTCGAGCATCAGCAACAATCTGTGCCTGCGGTTTTGCGCATTCAGCTCTTCGGTCAGCCGACGGCCGATCTGATTGAGCACCAGCCTGACGAGAGACTTGGTTCGCGAGATATCCGAGGGTGGCACGACGAGGTAGAGCGTCGTCGGCCGCGCGCCCTCCACCAGATCACGGATGCGCCAATCGCACCGGCTGGTGACTTTCGCAACGACGGGATCGCGATAGAGGCCCAAGAAGCTCATCGCGGTCGACAGCACACCCGACCTTTCATTCTCAGATTTGTTCAAGAGTTCGCGTGCGGCTTGCGCGACGACGGGATGGGGACCGTCGCCCAAATGTGGCGTACGCATCATGGCGGCCAGGGTCGCGGCGATCGGTCGGCGCGGATCGGAGAGGAAGGCGGCGACGCCGGCGAGCGTCTTGTCGGCTTCCGCATAGAGCACGTGGAGGATCGCGCCGACGAGCAGCGAATGACTGGTCTTTTCCCAGTGGTTCCGCCGTTCCAGCAGACCTTCGGGATCGACCAGGATGTCGGCGACGTTCTGGACGTCACGCACCTCACCGTCGCCGCGCCGGACTTCCAGCAGCGGATTGTAGCGGGACGAGTGCGGATCGGTGGGATCGAACAGCAACACGCGCGAGTAACGCGCCCGCCATCCGGCTGTGAGCTGCCAGTTCTCCCCCTTGATGTCGTGCACGATGGCGGACCCCGGCCAGGTCAGGAGCGAGGGCACGACCAGACCGACGCCTTTGCCGGATCGCGTCGGCGCGAAGCAGAGCACATGTTCGGGACCGTCGTGACGGAGGTAACGCTCCTCGAAGCGGCCGAGCACGACACCGTCGGGTGACAGCAACCCGCTGGCGGTCACGTCATTGCGGTCTGCCCATCGGGCTGAGCCGTAAGTGGTGACGTCGCGCGCCTCGCGAGCGCGCAGGATAGAGAGGAAGATCGCGACACCTATCGCGGCGATCCCGCCGGAACCGGCGATGATCGCGCCCTCGACGAAGACGCGGGGCGCGTACGCGTCGTAGAAGTACCACCAGACGAAGAAATTCCAAGGCGGATAGACCGGCCAGCCGAACAGTTCGGTCATGGGTGCGCCGAGTTGAGGTTGGAATCCGAGCTGCCAAGCCGTCCATTGCGTCGCCGCCCAGACGAAGAGCAACGCAACGGCGGAGACGATGACGATCTGTCCCCAGAGGATCGCGGTGGCGGGTGACTGGCGAGGGTCTTTCGTCATCGTGTCGTGTCCATCCTTTTGACTCAGATACCGAGGCCGCGCTTGCGGCCGAGTGCCCAGTCCACACCGCCGCCTGGCGCCATGGTCCCGGTGATGGTCTGGCCGAGATGCTTTTCGAGTTGGGGTTTCCATGGCACGAGTTCGAAGCCGATCCCGTCGTCGATCATGGCGAAGCGTCCCGAGGCGAGATCGAGGCGCTGGCGATAGGTGCCGGCGACAGCCTCACCCTCGGTCGAGGCTCTGTGTGGAAGGCCGGTCTTGGCAGCGAGCTTCGTCGCGGCGGCATCGAGTTCACGTTTGCGCAGTGTCGCCAACAGGTCGCGGACAAACGTGACGCGCGGACCTTGCCGCGTCGCCAGGCCCTCGGCGACGAGATGATCGGCCCGCCGTCCAAGTGCGTCGCGCACCTCCGCGCCGAACCCGTTCCCGCTCAAGGGCTCGCTGCCCTTCGCCAATTGCAGACGATCGAGCCAGGTCGCGCCATCGGCATCGACCTGCGCGGCGAGCGAGAGATCGGACCGGCCAACCAGAGACAGTCGTACCGTACTGCCATCACGTGGTGTCCAACTCCGCGTCTCGACGATCCCGCCGGTGGGTGTATCGCCGGTTTGGTCCAGGTCGGGGAAGCGCAGGTGATGGATCCGCCCGTCGACGCCGTCGATGACGGCATAGGCTTCGCCCGTCAGTTCATCATGGAGCCCGCGATCGGCAAGCCGTCCGAGGATCGGCTCGGCCGGAGTGCCCTCTACCGCGAAGTCTGAAAGCGATCGAGCGGCACCGTCAGCCAGGGCGCGGTGCATGGTTTTGATGATGTCGCCCCGATCGCCGAGTTCGCGCAGTGTGCGTTCCATGCCGGGTTTCAGTTCCCAGACGGCAGGCACCAACCTGTCGGCAAGGCCGAGGCGTTCCAGCGTCTGTGCACGTCCTATCAATCGCCGACGCAGTTCCGGATCGGACGGTTCCGGTGCGCCGGGTCTTAGATCAACGGCGCCGCCGCTTTCATCGGCAAGCGCGCGCAGGGCGCGATCAAGCCCGGTCCAGCACTCGACGCCGATCTCCGTGTCGAGGCTAGAGGCTATCTCACGTTGGGTGCGAGGCCCGAGTTCGAGCCCGACCAGTTCCTCGGCGCGGGCGCGGAAACCGCGGCCGATGTAGTCGCGTGAGATGACGAGGTCCTTGCCGGCGTCCGTCTTGCCGCGAACGAGGACGTGGATATGAGGGTTGTCGGTATTCCAATGATCGACGGCGACCCAATCGAGATCGGTTCCGAGATCGCGTTCGGCCCGGTCCATTAGGTCACGGGTGAAAGCGCACAGATCGTCCATGGAGCCCGCGTCCTCCGGCGAGACGATGAAGCGGAAGTGATGCCGGTCGTCCTCGCATCGTTCGGCGAAGGCGCGTTCGTTAGCGTCACCGTCGCGATCGAACATGGCCGCGTCGCGCCCGTCCCGGGTGACGCCGTCGCGCTTCAGATAGGAGATGTGCTTGGCGAGCGGCGCCGAACGGTAGCGTGCCCCGCGATGGCGAACGACACGCGCCTTGACGATGACACGACGTTTGGTTCGTGAAAGGCTGCGCGCCGTCGCCGCGAACCGCCCGCGCCCGAAGGTCGAGGTCGAGCCGGTGCGCCTCGCGCCATTGAACCGGTAACCGGTGTGGCCGGCCTTTTTCGCGGCGCGCATAACCTGACCGACGAAGCTCTGCGCCTTGCGCCCGCGCGGTCCACGGTCGCGGATACGCCCAGGTTTGATACGCAGATCGTCATCGCGGGCGCTCATACCTTTTGCCCGCTGAAAAGAAGAATGGCACGGTAAAAGGCCTTGGATATCAAAGTGTAAGCGCCATACATGGCACTGCGCGACCCCGTGTGGCGTGTAAAAAACCCAAGAACAACAACCACATAGCGCGCATCGGTGCCGCGCCTTTTATCTCGCCATCCTTTCGTTGTTGACACCTCCGTGACCCGCTCTTCCGTCAAATCCGCGAAAGAGCACGCCAGCACGCGCCGCGCTGCGAAACACGGCATCATCGGTCGTCTGTCCGGTTTTGAAGCCCGACGAACAGCGGCGCTTCACGCCAGTCGGATGTATTCGACCGTCCGTCATCTTGCGATGGCGATACGACGGACGCGTCGATCAGCGGCGCCAGCGATCGGAGATAGGCGCGTGTTTCGCGCGGCAGCGGGCGTCCGGTGGCGAGGTGCTGAGCATAGCGTTCCGGACCGGCATTATATGCCGCGAGGAAACCGGGCGCGCCGAAGCGATCATACATGGCGCGGATATAGGCCGCGCCCGCCAGGATGTTGTCGCGTGAGTCGAACGGGTCGTCGCCGAGCCCATGCCGTGCACGCAGCTCGGCCCAGGTCGCGGGCATGATCTGCATCAGGCCCATCGCGCCGGCGCGGCTTATTGCACGGCGATTGCCCGCGCTCTCGGCCTGCATGACGACGCGTATCCAGCGTTCCGGGATGCGAAATCGCGCCGCCGCTTGCGCGACGAACACGTCGATAGAAGACGGTCGGACCGCTGCGGGTCGGTCATCTGTTGTACGTTGCGACGGTTCCGCGGATGCCGGAACCGGTCCGGCGGTGATGGCGATCGTGAGCATCGCCATCGTCATGCGAGCGACAGATGACTGACGGCCGGAAAGAGGAAGGAGAGACATGGCTCAATCCTCCCGGGTCCAGATCGGAACCGCCCGGCCGACGATCGTATCGGTGTTGATCGGCCCGAAATACCGCCCGTCAAGGCTGGCCGGTTCGCGCCTATTGAGGAAGAAGACTTCGCCTTCGCGCAGCACCCGGCAGCCGTTCCAGACCGGCAAACGGCGACCGTGCCGATCAGTCACCCGTGCCGTCGCCGCACTCGCGCCATCGATGGTGATTGTGATGCCGAAGCGGCAAACTTCAGCACCCCTGAGGCCAGCGACTTGCTTCAGCAGGGGTGCGTCACGACCGAGATATCCGCGCGCGACGAGCCAGTTCGAGAGTTCTTCGGGTGGGCGCACGACGGCGAGGTCACCGACCTGCGGATCGCGCAACGGCGTCACGAAATAGACGCCGACAGGAACGCTTGCCGACGCGTTCCAGATGAGGATCTGATCACTGCGTACGGCTGCCGAAGCGCCGATCAGACCGATCGCCACACCGGCCAGGAAAAGTGTTCGGCGTGTGCGGGTCATGTCTCGATCTCCCGCCGTTTGAGCCAGGCGGCATGTCGTGCTTTCGTGTAAGGGCGCGGTGTCAGGCCGGCGGTTAGCCGATGATGAACATGTCGCCAATGATCCGGGCAGACCTCCTCAGGCGCGATGTCCAGCGCTTCGATGCGGTCGATGATGGTGAGCACCGCCTCGACCTTGGGCCAACCGGAGATGTGCAGAAGGCTCTCGCCACCGGGCACAACGCAAGGGACGGTCGCGTAGGCCTCGCCGCGACCAACGGCGCGCAAGATGTCGATCCGGCTCTCGACCGTGCCGTAGTCACTGGCCGTCCAGCGGACGAAAGCAAAGACCGCGCCGGGATCGAAGCCGACGGTGCGGCGGCTGCGGCTCTGGATCGTTTCCTGGACGATGTGACCGAAGCGAATCCAGCGCTCGACCCGTCCTTCGATCCACAGGAGTTCGACGGTGGTGCGCATCCCGCTCACCGGCGCTTGTAGCTATAGGCGGGCGAGATTGCCGCGTGGCGCTTGGCGGGCAGGACCGTGTCGCCGGTATCGTCCGAGGTCGAGTTCTTCTCGCCCCGGCTGACCCAGGCCTGCAGGTCCTCGACCGAATAGACGACGCGCCCGCCGATCTTGGAATATTTGGGACCGGTGCCGTAAGTGCGATGTTTCTCCAGCGTGCGGCCGGAAAGACCGAGAAAACGGGCGGCTTCGGGGGTTCTCAAGTAGCGCGGCGGTAGGCCTGCGTTGGGATCGGGCATAGGGTAGCGCCTCCGGTTGCTGTGCCAGGCCGCGACCTGCGGCAGGCTGTCGGAGGCGAGGGAAGCGCAGAAATGCCGTCAGGGGGGATGGCGAAGATGGGACAAGGAAAACGCTACCCCTCAAAGGGCGTATAGGAAGCTGAGGATAGCTTGCTGATCAGAACGGGAAATCGTCGGCTGGATCAGCCGCCGGAGCCTGGCGTTCCGCCTCCAGCCGCTCGATGAAAGCGAGTGATGCGAGCACACAGTCGATAATGAATTGCGCCTCGGAGACGGTGAGAAGCTCGTTATCGTGCGCGAAGGACCGCTTGTTGCGCGCCCCGTTCAGCCCCTCGAAGAGCTTATGCTGGACACGGAGAGTTGGCAGCGCGAACGCGCTCACAGCGCCTTCATCACGCAGAGCCTTGCCATAAGCGCCGAAAATGGCGTGCAGCGGCGTCTTCGCATCGACGGGCTGCTTGCGCGATGAAAGCAAGTCGCGGAACCGTTTGACACAGTAGGTATGCACGCGGTCGAGCGCGACGTCGGGCTTTTCGGCGACGAGGTCGGCAGCAATCGAAGCGCGGAGCTTGGGAAGTGTCGTGTCGCCGGAAAAGTCCTTGAACGCGTCGTCGAGCTTCAGCGTCGATACGTTCTCCAGCTCGGCGGTAAACTGTTCAAGCCAGGATTTGAGGCGGGCTTCTTCGGCCTCCTTGGTTTCGACATAGCCGGAGAGCCCGCACCTATAAGCCCAGAGCGCGCGAAGAACCTGCGCGACGAGCCGCGGCTCTGCGACCTCGACGAAACCCCGCAGCGTCTTGCCCTTGCTCGCGCCCTCAACTTGAAATCGCGCCTGAAAGATGTCGAAGCCGAAGCGCTCTTCGAACCATTCGGCCATCGTCCTATCGGAAAAGTCGAGAACATAGCCGCCGCCGCTGTGGAATATCTGATCGAAGACTGCGCGCTGGTGAGTTAGCAGGCGACGCGTTCGGCCGAGTATCTTTACGGCGCTTGAATCGAGGTTTTGAGAAGGCTGTGTCATGACGAGAACATAACGAAAACTTCGCGATATTCACAGTTCTCTATCAATGTTTGCCCTGCAAAAGCCGTCGATACCCCTTTTCGATCATTCTGCGCCCGTATGCAGCGAGGCGCGCGATTTGCGACTTGAGCGCGTTAGTCTTCCAAGGTTCATCCGACACACGCCGCTCGCCGAAAAAGGCGACGGCGATCATGCGGTAGGTCGCGCCTTGGCGCAGTCCGTCGACGGTTCTGAGCGCGTGTTTCAAGCGCTGACGGCGTTGGCGAGTCAACGGATGTTCAACCGACAATCCGTGGAGATGACGATAGAGTCTGTCGGCGGCTGCGAGATGGACTGTCCAGGCGTCGTCAAACGGCACGACGACGCCGAAGTCGGCGTCAGCCGCGGAGCTTTTGGCGACAAGTTGGGCGCCGTTATCGAGCTTGAGCCAGGTGAATTCGGAATCGGTCGCGCTTGCGACGATCGGAAGGGTTCCGATGCTCGAGACTTTATTATCGAATTGGTGCGCGGGAGCGATCAAATTGACGATTGCGGGGGCGTCTGCGGGATTCCAGAAGACGGGCGCGGTCGGCGGATCACGCTCCGGATCAACTGCGAAATCGAAGGCCCCAAGCGGCGCATGCGCTATCGTCCTGCTTTGCGGTATAGTCGGATCGGTAGCTTTCGTTCCGCCTCAGGCATTCCCAGGCCAGCCCGGAAAGGTCGAGGTCGTCAAAATGATCGTAGATGCGGTTGTCGAGCCAATCCATGGACACGGCCGTCCTCCTAACAGACTAGCCCCCCGAAGACAGATGACGTTTTTCTCATTGGATGATTACGCCGGAAGTTGAGTTTGGCTAGTGAGAGGGCGCGCATGAGGCGATCCGGTATGCGCATCACAGGTTCGATAAGCTACGGTAGGCCGTGCTTGAGAATCTCGCGATAGCCCTGTTCGGTCATCCAGCGGGCGCGGCTCAAATGGCTGTCACGCACACGCCGGGCACGTTCGGGTTCCGCCGTGGCGTCTATTCCAAACAGCACGGATGACACCTCTTCCAGCGAAGCGCCGGCGCACTCGGCGTCCAGCAGACGCATATAGAGCTTCAGATGATCGCGGTCGTATACCGTCAAAACCGCCTCGTCCGGTGGAGCGTCGGCGATCGGCATCTGCGTTGTGGTCATGGTTGGTCCTGTCGCACGAGCGTTCATATTAATGAACCAGAAACCATATCGCCCGCAACTGCCGGCGGGTTGCAATCGCCAACACCCGGAAGGTTGCTGACGACGGAACTGATTACCGCGTATTATAATACGTCGCATCAAAATACGCGATCCGCATTTATCGTGCGGATGGATATCAAGGAACTTTTTGGAAGAAATCTCAGAAATCATCGCACGAAACGCGATCTCAGCCAGGGTGCGCTGGCTGCGAAGATGGGCGTGGATCGCGCACATGTCTCAGCCATGGAGCGGGGTCAGCAGAACGTGACCATCGTCACGCTCTGGCATGTCGCACTGGCGCTCGACGTGAAGCCGGCTGCGCTGCTCGAAGACGAAGACGAAGACGAGAAGTAGCAACGCGGAAAAAAGCCCCGCCCGGGTGAACGGGCGGGGCTTGCTGGTGATCGCTCAGTCGCCGTTGCGGCGGTTGGGGCGGGACCAGATGAGGCTGTAGCTTTCGCCGTCTTCATCGTTGAAGAGGTTGGCGTAGATCGGAGCGGTGAAGCTCGGATCGTCCAGCTTGAGGCCGAGATAGTCGCGACCCTCGTTGGACTGCTTGGACCAGGCTGCTCCGATTTCGGCGCGTCCGACCAGGACGCGGTGGCTGGGAGCGTTCTCGCTGGTTTGGCCAGTCTCCGGGACGACGCGGACGTTCTTGGCCTGGACGTTGAGGGTGACGATTTCGCCGGTGTATTCGTTGCCGGACTTCTTGAAGGTGCCGATGGTAGCCATTTTCAGTTCTCCTTTAGGTTTTCGAGCCCGCGCCCGTCGCGGCCTCGATGGTGATCGCAAGGCCGGGGCGATCCGCTGACGCAGCCTTTAGGCCCGCAACGTCAGTGGAGGACGGTGCGGACGGAAGTTTCTTGTGCCCGCGAGGAATGGGCGTGAGCCCAGGGGAAGAAAGTTCCGGACGCGCCGTTGCGGACAAGGCGGTCGAGGCAGCAGCCGATCCCGGCCAGATCAGGCCATGAGAGGCCGTGATGGGCGCGGGTATTGAAGCGTTGGAGAAGAACTGAAGGCTGCCTGTCGTGACCGGCAAGATCCCGGCACCCATGATAGCGCGAAGACAGGCGATGTCGTGCGATCAGGATTGGTTGCAGCGTTTAGGGCGGGCTAGTCATCGAGTACTCGCTCAACGGTGTCGTCGCTTACATTGCGCCGAGTCGGCGATAGAAGCTGCATATCGTCAAAACGGACGCGGGACAGAGCGGAAACTGGTGACGTACGGTCCGAGTGACTGAGCTCGGTCAGTTATCCCGTGATGTGTCGATGGCTTAGAGCATGGTTTCCCAACCGCGCGGCATGTCACCGGTCTCGCACAAGATCTTGTCCGTCGTTGGCCGTGCGGTTTTCACCGCGTTTTGTCGTTATCGTAGGCGGCGATTCTTCCGGTCCTGACAGTGCCGCAACGCGCATCCATGCGGTGATGCCGATGGCCAAGGCGCCGATGCTGCCAAAGGCCAGCGACCAATTCTCACCCGCGCTACCAATCTCTGACAATCCCCTGATCGCGTGGAACCCGGCGACGCCAGCCGGAATCGCGTAGAACGCGCCGACCGCCAGCCTGATCGGAGTAGATCGGACCGTGGCGAAGGCGATCTGTCCCAGGATTAGCGTCGCAGCGCCCGACAGGAACGCGGCGATGATGGCCGCGAGGACGCCCGCATCGGCCTCATAAACATAGAGACCGACCGTCATCGCGACGAAGAAGGGGAGCGCATAGACGGCCAGCGTGAAGAGCACGTAGACGATGACGCCGAGGCCGAGGATGCTCAAAACAGTGGAAAGGAACATTTGCGGTCTCCTTTGATGACACGCATCTCCACAACCACCACGGCGCTGGCGTACTCTAGCGGAGAAAGACCTGCGCCGGAATGCGTCGGCGCAGGATCTGGTGATGCGATTAGCGGAACACACTTAAACCCGCTTCTGCTTGCGGAAGTCGAATGCCGTAATGCCGAGCTTCCTCGCCTTGTCGGCGAAATTGTCCTGTATGCCGGTGCCGGGGAAGACGATGACGCCGATCGGCAGGACGTCGAGAATGGCATCGTTGCGCTTGAACGGGGCGGCCTTGCCGTGACGCATCCAGTCGGGCTTGAAGGAGACCTGCGGAACCTTGCGGGTCTCCGCCCATTTGGCAGCGATCAGTTCGGCACCCTTCGGCGAGCCGCCGTGCAGAAGCACCATGTCGGTGTGCTTGGCGTGGACCTTGTCCAGCGTGTTCCAGATCAATTGATGGTCGTTGAAGTCGAGCCCGCCGGTGAAGGCGATCTTCGGTCCCTCGGGAAGGTGCACCTCGGTGTCGGCGTGCTTCTTTGCCGCGAGGAAATCCCGGCTGTCGATCATCGCGGAGGTGAGGTTGCGATGGTTAACCCGCGATCCCGAGCGTGCCGACCAGGGTGAACCCGTCAGGCGAAGATAATGTTCGGCGGCGTTGTCGCGATAGACCTCCATGCAATCGCGGCGCTCGATAAGCGTGTGCCCGATGGTGATCAGCCGTTCAAGGTCGACGGCTTTGACTTCGGAGCCGTCCTGTTCGCGCTGCCCGCGCTTTTGCGCCTGTTCGTTGTCGTCGAGCTTGCGCTCAATCCGGTCAGCGGCACGGTGGAACATGTGGACTGTCGACCAGAGCAGTTCGTCGAGGTCGTCGTCGAGCATCGTGTCGGCCATAGTGGCGACGAGGGCATCGAAGATATCTGCGACGGCGCCTTCGATGCGGCCGTCTTCGGGGACATCGCGCGGGTCGGGTTGGCCTTCGGGCGGACGATGACCGAAGAGTTGGAGTTCGGTGCAGATCGTGTCGGTCGGCGATGTGCCGTGATGCGGTTCGCCATCAATGTCGTCGGGATCGGTGAACATGGTGTGCTCCTTCATCGGGGGACCGCGACCGCCGCGGCCTTCGTGGCGACGAAAGACGGCAGGCGGAACGGGCCTGCATCCAGAGCGACGGGCATAATCCCCAAAAGTGGCTACCGGTTTTGGGAGAAGGTCATGCCGAGAAGGAGTGCAGGGCCGTAGCGCCAGCGGAGGATGGCGGAGACCGGTTCTTTTGCTTCGCGATGGAACGGCCCGCAGGGCCGACGGAAAAGAACCGGGCGCAGCCATTGCCGGCCCGGCCCGCCTGCCGTTCTGTCGCCCTCTCGAAGAAGGCCGGGGTCGCGACTCTATCCGGCGGGGGCAGCGCGCCCCGTGCGATCCCGTCGGCGACGGTCAGCCCGGTAACGTCTCCCTCCCGGCCGATCCCGGTGCAAGAAGGAAGCGGTCGACATCCTCCGGCGCGATCTGCAGCCGCACCTGATGTCGGAGAACGTCGATGCCGGTGCGGCGCAGTTCCTCGTTGAAGTCGCCAAGACAGGACATGAGTGGCAACGCCTCTATCCCGGCCGCACTCGCCCGGTCGACCAGGCTTTCCAACGCTCCTTCGCCGGCCGGATCGTTGTCACAAGCCACATAGAGACGGCGCAATGTGTTGGGAAACAGGATGGCGGCGAGATGGGCGGCCGAGAGTGCGGCCACCATCGGCATATTCGGCAGGACGAGCTTCAGCGACTGCATGGTCTCGATACCTTCTCCCGCCGCCATGACATCGCGTGCAACGCCGAAGCGGACCGCGTGGCCGAGTAGATGGCCCATCGCGCGGCGCGGCGTATCGATCGGCGCCTTGCCGAGCGTCGCCTCGGAAAAGCCATTAGGGTCGAGCGCAGAAGGATCAAGATATGTGCGATGCGCACCGGTGATCGTGCCATCGAGGTCGGTCACTGCGGCGATCAGTGCGGGCCAGGTTTCGGTGGGACTGTGCCCGTCGGGCCTGTAGTAGCAGTTCGGATGGAAACGGAGGTTTCCGGTTTGGTGCAGAGTCGTAATCCCGCGATTGCGGAAGTACGTTTCTGCGGGCGTGCCCCGGATGGGCTTTGCCATGGCGAATAGCCGCCGCGCGGCTTCCGGCGATCCGGTCGGTGCCGACACGGATCGAGGTTCTGAGCGGGTTTCGGCTTTCGGTTGCGGCAGGCTCAAAAAGCGCCGTGCCTCGGTCGCAACATCGGAAAAATCGGACAGTCCGCAGCTTTCCTGAATGACATCGAGCAGATCGCCATGCTCGCCGGTGGCCGCGTCGGTCCACTTGCCCGCCGCACCTTTGCCGGACTCTGATCCCTTCAGGCGGACATACATCGACCGGCCGGGCGTGTTCCGCACATCGCCGACCATCCAGTAACGCCCTTCACGGCGACCGTTCGGAAGGTAATGCCGGCAGACCGCTTCGGCATTGCGCGCAAGACGGTGCGCCAGGTCTGATGCTTTGTTTGCCATGCATGCCTCTTCGTCTCATCGCCAAGAAAAAGGGCCCGCCGTTTCCGACGAGCCCTCCGGTTGCGAGGGAGCCAGGGGGACGCCCTCTCTCGCGACACGGCCGCAGGGGGAAGGCTTCCGCGGCCCGTCCATATTGAGCTAGTGACGGCGTGTCGGCCATCGACCATCAGCCGCCGTTCGTCAGTCTTTGTACGATCACTCGGCGGCTTCGAGGGCCGTCTGATGTTCGTCAGCGTCGGGCTCATCGCCGTGCGCCGACAAGTTCTCGTCGACGATCTCGAGCTCCGGTTTATCGGGCTGTTCGATCAGCGGCGGCGTGCGCAGCGGCTCAGGCAGCCAGCCCGTACCCGCCAGCAGTTCCTCGGCGGCCTCCACCATGTCGGATTTCTTGAACCCGGCGATCCGGTCGGCGTCCTTGTCGCCTTTCGCCTCGCGCACCGCGGCGAGGATCTGCGCCTTGGTCACCCGGCCGAGATAGCTGTCCGCCGTCAGCGTCCAGCCCGCCTTCACCATGTCGAGACCGAGCGTCGCGGCCAGCACGTCGGCGTGGGCGATCTGGCGCGGCTTGCGGTGATGCGGCTCCTGCACGGCGTTGACGGTCATCGCCACGCAATGGGCGAAGAGCGCGTCGCGGCTGTCGCTGTCCCATTCGGTCAGCGCATCCCAAAGGTCTTCCGGTTGCTTCGGCAGATTGCCCGCCCAGGTCTCGATCCCAAGGTCGATCGACTGGACATAGCGGGCCTCGCCGAGGTTCGGCGCTTGCGATCCAAATTGAGTGGAGCGCGGGCTGATCTCGACACAGCTGTCTTGGCCGTAATGGTAGAAGAGCTGCAGAACCATCGTATGCAGACAGGCGAGCATCGCGAGCTGCGGATCATTCGCAAGCGCGTCGCGCAGCGCCATCGTCCGGTGGACCGTCAGTTCACAGATGAGGCGATCCGACAGCGGTTTGGTGCCGTCGTCATCGTCTTCCTCATCTTGATCCGTCACCGGATCGGATGCGTCAGCGACTGCATCGTCTGTATCGGGATCGACGTTATCGCCATCGGGACTGTCCTCGGCCTCGACTACCGGTTCGTCTTCGGGCCGGACATAGCCGCGCACGACAAGCAGGCCGCCAGAGCTGTCGATGCTGACGAAGGCGCCCGCGATGGCGTAATCCTCCGGTTCGAACCGGATCGGACGGTTCTGGAGGGCTTCCATCGCCGTCTCGATCTCGCCGAGCCGTTCGTCGACCTCCTCGGGAAGCTTGTCTGCTTCGGCGTACTCCTCTTCGAGCTTGTCACATTCGGCCTTGAGTGCGGCGTAGGTCGCGTCTTCCTCATCGCTCATCGGCTCGGCTTCGCCGCGAATGCGCCGCAGGTCGTAGGTGTGGCCGTAGGGAAAGTCGGTCGCGACCTCGATCCAGTGCCAGCCTTCGGCGCGAATGGCTTCGGCTTCTTCGTTCAGCTTCTCGGCGACCATGGTCTCGAGCAGGGCGGCATCCTGCAGCCAGCCGCCATCATCGGTCTGGAAGAGGTCGCGCAGCACCTCACCACCCGCTTCGACGTAATTGTCGACCCCGACGAATTGCGCCCGCCGGTCGGAAGCGCGGACGGCGCCTTCGGTCAGCATGCGGCGGATTTCATAAGGCTGCTTCGAATAGTGCTGCTTGAGCGCCTCCCAGACCTGTTCCTGACGCTCGTGGTCGGGATTGACCGTGAAGGCCATGAGCTGGTCGAGGATCATCTCCTCTTCGGCATAGGCCTCCAGCAGTGTCGTCGAGACGGCGGCCAGCTTGAGGCGCTGTTTGACGACGTTGACCGACACGAAGAAGGCCGCGGCGATCTCTTCCTCGGACTTGCCCTTCTCGCGCATGGCTTGGAAGGCGCGAAACTGGTCGAGCGGATGCAGCGGCGCGCGCTGGATGTTCTCGGCGAGGCTGTCCTCTTCCGCCAGACCATCGATGCGCACGATGCAGGGCACCGGCGCGGTCTTGTTGAGGCGGCGCTGCTTCACGAGGAGTTCGAGCGCGCGGTAGCGGCGCCCGCCTGCCGGAATCTCGAACATGCCGGTTTCAGCGCCATCATCGTCGAGGATCGGGCGCACTGTGATCGACGAGAGAAGCGTGCGCCGGGCGATATCCTCGGCAAGCTCTTCGATCGAGACGCCGGCCCTGACCTTCCGGACGTTGGACTGGCTGAGCACGAGCTTGTTGAAGGGAATGTCGCGCGAGGCGCTGAGGGTGATTTTCTGAGACTTACTCATGTCGGTTCTCCGCGACGGGCGGTCACGAGACTCTCTCTGACCTCCGAACCCGTCACGAAAACCACGACCCACCTCTTCCTCTAAAGAGAGATGGACCGTGGACGGAGGGCAGGAAGGGAGCACTACGCCGGGGACCTAGGCGGCGGCCTCGAGCAGCTTCTTGGCGCGGGTTTCCATGGTGAGGCGCGCGTCCTGCTGCGGTTTCGACCGGGCAACAGCCGTGATGCCCTGCACGAAGTCGAAGACGCTCTCGGGTGGGCGGCCTTCTTCGGCGAGGACGGTCTCGACGATCTTGCCGGTCTCCTCCTTCGAGAAGCCGCGCTTGCGCAGGAAGTCGGTGCGGTCCTCGTCGCCGCGCGCCACGATCCGTTCGCGTGCGGAGCGAATGCCGCGGATGAAGGGCTGCGGCGAGGAGTCGGCGAAGTTCGCCAGTGCTGGCGCCGCCTCGTGGGCAAACCGGTTGGCGGCGTATTTGGAATGCCGGATCGTGATCTCCTGGAAGTTCTCGACGCCCCAGAGATTGCGGTTCTGGCAGACGGCGCGGAGATAGAAGCTCGCAATGCCAAGAGTCTTCGCCCCGACTTCCGAGTTCCAGCAGTAGAATCCGCGGAAGAAGAGATCGGGAGAGCCGTCGGGTAGCGTGCCTGCCTCGATCGGGTTCATATCGTCCACCAGGAAGAGGAAGACGTCGCGGTCCGAGGCGTAGAGTGTCGTCGTGTCCTTGGTGACGTCGACCATCGGGTTGTGGACGCCGGTCGACCAGTCGAGCATGCCGGGAACCTTCCAGCGCGTGTCGCCGACGCCGTCGCCGGCGATGCGCTGAACCGCCGAGACGAGTTCATGGTCGTAGATACGGCCATAGTCTGGGCCGGTTACGGCGCGTAGTTCGGTTCGGCCGTTGGCGACTTCCATCGTCTTCACCTGCTCGGCGCGGTGGTTGGTGAGGCCGTACTGCAGGTTGATACCTGCGAGCGGCGCGGGAAGCTGTCGCAGATAGGCCGCCGGTGCACCGACGAGGCCCGTGAGCTGCCCGAAGCTCCAATGGGTCGGCGCGACCGGCGCTTCGGCATCCGGCAGGACGAATGCGAGCTTCTCTGGATCGTCACGTTGGGCTTCGACCCGGATCGCCGCGCTCTCGACCGTCCGCGTCCGGCTCCGCTCAGCGCGGCCCTTCACCGAGGCGTAGAGCTCCGAGAGCGAGAGATACTTCTCATCGTCGGGCCGGGAAAACCATTCAGACGACACTCGCCCGTTATGCCCGCCGCGGGACACATCCACCTTGTAGCCACCGCTCCCGGGGCGGCCGTTCATGATCTCGATTGCTGTCATGGCTGATCTCCATGACGGGCGGTCCGAGAGCCTCTCTCTCGACCTCCAAACCCGTCACAGCGAAAGCCGCCGAACTCTTGCTCTCTGGGGGCGTTGCGGGCTCTCCCCGCAGAAGGGGTCGGGCGAGACCATAGGCTCGACCGCAGGGGAAGGCCTTCCCCTCAGAACTGCTGATGCGCACAAACTTGATAAGGCCGAACATCCGTTCGCACCGCATTTAGGATGAAATGCGAACAACTATAGGGGCAAATTTCCGCATATTGTTCTGAATTTCTCAAAAATATTGACTCATCGGCGTTAATGACAATATCGTCCCTGAACTGAACGGAATTAGTGGAGGACGAGCACTCGGTGGCCGAACGATCTGAAAAACGTGAGAAATTCGTGCGACTCGCCGAAGGGCGGACGCAGTCTGCGTTGGATGCGATTCGCAAGCTCGGCAATCTTTCGAACCGTCGAGCTTATGAATATTCGGACAGTGACGTGAAAAAAATCCTCAAAGCGCTTCGCGACGCCACGAGCGACATCGAGCGGAAATTCGGATCAACCTCCGGCGATGGCGCCGATAAGTTCAAACTCTAGGGGCGCATCGCATGAAGGCAGAACCACTTAACATTCATGACAAGCGCTTCCTCATCAATCGGCTGATCGAGCAAGCTCCGGTCAGCACCCTGGTCCGCGAGTTTTTCAAGAACGCCGATGAAAGTGCGGCCAGCGCCGCCTCTGGAAATCGCCGGATCGAAATCTACCCGACCGTCATCGAGGGGGTCCGGAAGCTCACGTTCTGGAACACCGGGACGGGCATGGATGACAGAGAGCTGAAACAGGCGACTGAGTTGTCCTCGTCGATCAACAAGGAGATGTCGCTCGACGGAAATTTCGGGATCGGAGCCAAAGTCTCTGGCCTGACCATGTCACGGGAAGGCATTCGCTATCGCTCGTGCAAGGATGGGGTCGTCAACGAAGTGGTCATCGGCTTCGACCCCGAGGAACAGACCTATGTCCGTTTCCCGGTCGAACTGCCCGATGGCAGTTTCGACACCGTTTACGACGTGACACAGGTCGTCCTCGATGCGGGCCGGGAGACCGCGTTCGATTGGACCGAAGTCGTTCTGATGGGCGAGAGCGAAGACCACGACACCGTTGCCGAGCCCTTGGGGAAGGGAAAGACCCAAGATCGCAGCTTCATTCCTTCGGCGATCTTCCGGCGGTTTGCGCGGTTCGCTCATGGCGTCGAAGTGCGGGTCGATGTCGCGATGACCAAGGGCGGCGGCAAGGATGAAACCGGCCGCACGCGTCGACTGAAAACACTCGAAGAGGTGGTGGATGAGCTTCCCAACCACGAATGGGTCGATGCGCCGGGCGGAGAGCTGCGCATTCACTACATCCATGACCCGAAGCATGAGAACTACAGCCATTCCCTCAGTGCGCTCGCCAATCCGGCAACCAGCTCGACCACTTTCTGTGCGTTGGTCCACAAAGGTGAGCGATACGACATCAAATCCCGAAAGGCATGGTCGGCCGCTGCCCCAAACTTCGGCATTCCATTTGGGTCGAAAGTCATCACCGTCGAAATCGAACTCGTCGACGAACTGGCGCTGCCAAACCAATATCGTGATGGTCTGACCTGGCCGGACGACCGTTCCCCGATGGTTGCCGAAGACTTCGATGATTTCGTACGCGAACTGATGCCCGACTGGGTAAAGGACGTCATTCGCTCCGAGTCTCCGGCGTCGGACGACAATCTGGACGATCTGCAAAGCGACCTTCAAAAGCTGCTCGACGAGTTCCGGATTCCTACGGTGACGCTGAGCCCGTCACGTCGCCCATCGGCGATGCAAACCGAGGGCGCGGATGAGGGAACCGATACATCGGACCCGACGAATCTCGATACACAATTCCCTGAATTGAATGAAGCTGGCAATAAGGACGGTACCGAAGGCGATCCGAACAAGAGCCAGCGCGCGAAGCACAAGAAGGTTCGGAAGGCGCCAGATGGCTCCAAGCTTTCACGCTCGGCCCAGTCATTGGAGCGCGTTCCAGAAATCAAGATTCTCACAGATCCCGACGAGATTGCCGAGAAGAATCTGAAGGGCCGCGCGGGACGTTTCTACAAGGATGCGCAGACTTTGTTCGTGAACGGTCTTTATTCGGCCGCCGAACGCATGGCCGTCGAACTCGATACTGAAATGCGTACTCTGGGTGAGCCGGAGGTCGTCCGGTCGGCCATTATGAAAGCCTCCCGGAAATTCATGGCGTTTCGTGTCGGCAAGGCAACTTGCTACGCAATCAGCAAGCGTCTCTCGGACGATTGGTCAAGCGATGATCTGGATCGCGCGACATCGCCGGAATCCTTGTCGCTGGCCGCAGATGACTACAAGCAGAGCATCTCGCAGGCTAAACGCTATGCGAAGGAATTGATCAAAACAGCAGACATCCCGGAGGAAAGTACTGCGCAGTTACAAGAAGTGAGCTGAGAACGTGCGACAGATGCTCCGGAATAGCTTGGTGCCATTCGCATGCTCGCACAAGGGAAGACTGTCTTTATTTCATAGAAAGGTGCCACCGTTTGATTCTAACCGACAATGAAACGAAGGTGGATCTCCTCAATAACGAGGCAATCGCCAAGACAATTATCAACCTACTCGCGAAACGACCCGACGAGGCCGTAACGATAGGCGTGCACGGCGATTGGGGCGCGGGAAAATCGAGCGTATTGGAGATGATCGATGACGCATTGCGCGAAAGCAAAGATGTCCTTTGTATCAAATTCAATGGATGGCGTTTCCAAGGCTTCGAGGATGCGAAGATCGCGCTCATCGAAGGAATCGTCACGGAGCTGATCGAGCAGCGTTCGTTGGCCACCGAAGCCGGCGAAGCTGTTAAGAATATTTTCAAACGGATCGACTGGCTCAAGGTCGCGCGGCATGGCGGCGGCCTCGCGTTCACGGCCTTGTCCGGAATCCCAACACCCGACCAGATACGCGCCGCCGTCGGGGGCGTGAAAGGCTTGCTCGAAGATCCCAGTGAGCTTGCAACCAAAGAAAACTATGACGCGGCGCTCGGCGGTGTTCAAGGGCTGTTGAAGCCTGACGAGTCGAAGCGTTTGCCGGAGGAGATCGGTGCGTTTCGGAAAGCCTTCGATGATCTGCTCGATAAAGCGGGTGTCAAACAACTGGTCGTTCTGATCGACGACCTTGATAGGTGTTTGCCGGATATCGCGATAGAGACGCTAGAAGCCATTCGGCTGTTCGTATTTACTGATCGCACCGCGTTCATCGTTGCCGCTGACGAGGCGATGATCGAATATTCCGTGCGAAAGCATTTCCCGGAGCTGCCCGATACGACGGGACCGCGAGATTATGCGCGCAACTATCTCGAGAAACTGATCCAGGTCCCCTTCCGCATTCCGGCTCTGGGCGAGACAGAGACCCGTATCTATGTGACGCTGCTGCTGATCGGGGCGGAGCTTGGCGAAGATCACGAAGGATATGCGAAGCTCATCGCGGTCGCGCGCAAACAGCTAGAACGCCCATGGCAGGCCGGCGGACTCGACGCGGCGACGGTGAAGGAGACCTTGGGCGACCTCGGGAACGGTGTCGCCAATGCACTGACTTTGAGCGACCAGATCGGCCCCATTCTTGCGAGCGGCACACAGGGCAATCCGAGGCAGATCAAGCGGTTCCTGAACACCCTTCTGCTCCGGAACCAAACCGCGCAGGCGCGCGGGTTCGGCGCTGATGTGAGGCTGCCGGTGTTGGCGAAGCTCATGTTGGCCGAGAGGTTCATGTCGCGCTTGTTCGATCAGATCGCCAGCGCCGCCGCGAAGCATGAGGACGGCCGGTGTAAGGATCTCGCGCACCTGGAGGCGGATGACGGTGCCCCTAAGAAATCCAAGACTTCTGACAAGAAGGGTCCGAAAATCTCGACTCTCGATGGCGCCCGCAAGAATCCCGCCCCGGACCCTGACAGCGCGATGCTTGCAGAATGGAAAGGTTCGGACGTCATCCGGTCTTGGGCGAAGCTGTCCCCCAAGATCGGTGAAGAGGATCTGCGCCCCTATCTGTTCGTGGCGAAGGATCGGAAGGACTATTTCGGCGCTGCGTCGGTCCTCGGACGTTTGAGCGCGGTTGTCGAGAAGCTGATGGGTTCCAAGCTGGCCGTCCAAGCGTATGAGGGGGAACTTCGGCAATTGGCTCCTGCTGAAGCCGGCCAGGTATTCGAAGAGTTGCGTGGGCGGATCATGGGCGGAGATTCTTTCGAGACGGAACCCGCGGGCTTGGCGGGAATGACGGTCTTGGTTCGCGCACAAGATCTCCTTCAGGCGAACCTACTCGACATGCTGGAGAGCCTGCCCGCAGATCGTTGCGGGCCTTGGGCGGCCAGCGGTTGGACTGGTGTGATCAGAGGAGGCGAGTTCGCGACCCGGCTGGATAACCTCTTAAAGGCTTGGGCAGAAAGCGGATCGCCGACGCTAAAGGCAGCAGCCAGCACTGCGACACGCACCAGCAAGAGGGGGCGCTGATGGGGACATCTAACGCATTCAGAGGGGCATCGGGGGGCACGCCGCTGGTTCCTAGCTGGCTAGATGGCGACGGCGGGGCAGATGGGGATGCTTCTGACGGAGATGACACGCCAGCTGATGGCGGTGATGGCAATGCACCCGACGCATCGCCTGAGGTACCACCGGCCGCTCCTGCGGAACGGCCGCCCATAGTCGCTCCTCCGACAGGGGATCGTTTTCGGTCGGCGCGCAGCAACTTCACACGGTTCGCCGGATCGGGCGGGAGCGATCGCCGAAGCCTCGGCCGTGCGGTCTCCCAATATGTTTCTCGATCTTCCGGGGGCGCGGGGTCCGCAGCCAGACGGATGGGGTCATCTCGTAGCACTGCTTCTGGACTCGTCAGTTTCCTAGGCAATGCGAGTGCGAACGGAATCCGTGAGGCCCTTCGATCACTGGATTTGGAGAGTCTTGCGGGCCGGCCAGTGGAAGAGGTCTTCGCTGGCCTCGCTGACTACATATGCCCCGATGGTGGATCGGTGGATGAGGGCATCGCGCGCGACGCGTTTATCGAAACGATCGCCGATCTCGCGGAGGCGGGGATCACGGATATCGACAGTCTTAGCTCGGAGCAGATTCAGACTGTCTTCGAGCTCTATGCGTCGCACGCAATCGAGGCTCGAATCTGCAACGATATCGGCACCAGGGTCGTGACGATGCCTTCGGACACACGGACGGTCGAACGGATTGAAGCCCAGTTGTCCGAATTCATCCAACGCGGCGTGAGTGACGCCGTGAATGCGTCTGGCGTCGACATCGGCAGCCTGTCGCAGGATCAAGTCTCGGGCTTCGTTGATAGCGTGTATGAGGCGGCCTTCGAGATGCTGGAAGCGCTGGGTGAGAGCGAGGCGGAGTCATGAGGCGACATTTGCTTGTAGGGCGGTTCGGGCCGAAAGATGCGGTCAAAATTCCGGCCGCCAGCGACGAACAGGTGTCCGAGCTCGACCTCTTGGTCGGCGGCCGCCTCGGCCATGGGATCGGTTACGCACTCTCGGACATGGCCGATCTAAATCTCGCACCCGGAGAGATAGCGATCGACCTCATGGTACTCGCTGCGCACATCCATGCGGCCGATACACGGATTGCGCGTTCGACGGAGTCTCAGGACGGTTGGTCGCGAGAGATCAGGTTGGTCGTGCCGGTCAGCGATCCGCGATTGTGGACCGATGCGTCGTTGATCGTTAAACGGGCGCTCGATTTCCTAACGGGGGATCGTTGGCAGATCGGGTTTCGATCTCGACCGAAAAAGTTTGCGACTCTGTCTGAGCCGCGACCGAAACCCCTGTTGCCGGTGCCCTTCGACGCGGTAAATCTGTTCTCCGGTGGCCTCGACAGCTTGATCGGCGCGATCGATACTTTGGAAAAAGGTGGATCGCCACTTCTGGTGAGTCATGCTGGCGAAGGTGCCGTCAGCAAGTCTCAAGAGCAGTGCTACGATGTCCTACAGGAGGCCTATCCGGGCTCGTCGTTCGATCGATTGCGAATTTGGATGGCGTTTGGTGATGGTCTGATCGACGGTGTGGAATCCGAAAGTACGACGCGAGGGCGGTCGTTCTTATTCTTCTCCCTCGGCGTCGCAGCTGGAGCCGGTCTCGGGAAGAGGTTCGTCCTGCGGGTTCCTGAAAACGGTCTCATCGCACTGAACGTACCGCTGGACCCACTACGATTGGGTGCTTTGAGCACTCGGACGACGCATCCCTTCTATATGGCGCGATGGAACGAATTGTTGGACGCGCTCGGTATCGATGGCGAACTCGTCAATCCGTATTGGGACAAGACCAAGGGTGAAATGGCCGCCGAGTGTGCCAATCCAGACGTGCTGGACGATGCCGTGATCTATTCCTTGTCTTGCTCTTCGCCGGCCAAAGCCCGTTGGAGGGGTGAGTCACAAGGACATTGCGGATACTGCCTTCCCTGTCTGATCCGGCGGGCGTCACTCGCAGGCAACGATCCGACAGATTACGGCGTCCCGGATCTCACGGCTTACACGTTGGATACACGCCAAGCCGAAGGGCAACAGGTCCGGTCGTTTCAGTTGGCAATCCGTCGATTGGCGAAGCGCCCCGAGCTCGCGAAAGTACTCATCCATAAGCCCGGGCGTTTGTCCGATCACCCTGACAGGATCGATTCTTATGCAGAGGTTTATCGCAGAGGCCTGGAAGAAGTAGGAGCGATACTGACGGATGTTAGAACCGCACCGTTATGAGTAGTGTTCATCAATCAACGCAGCTGATCGATTTCCACTGCCATCTGGACCTCTACCCCGATCACGCTGCTGCAGTGGCGCAGCGCGAACGGGAGCGAGTCTTCTCGCTGACCGTGACGACGACGCCGAAAGCCTTCCCTCGCAATAAGGAACTGGCTGATCGGACGAAGTATGTTAGGGCCGCGCTCGGTTTGCATCCGCAGCTTGTCGCCGAACGCGCTAAGGAATTGTCGATCTGGAAAGACTATCTTCCGTCCACACGATATGTTGGCGAAGTGGGTCTCGACGCTGGCCGGAGGTATTATTCCTCTTTTGACGAACAAAAGATCGTTTTCGGCGAGGTGCTCAGCGCGTGTGCCGAGGCTCGGGACAAGATTCTCACGGTCCATAGCGTTCGCTGCGCGAAGGTTGTCCTCGACATGATCGAAGCTAGACTGCCGCGAGGCATGGGGCGGGTCGTTCTGCATTGGTTCACCGGTTCGGCGGCGGAAGCGCGTCGTGCCAGCGAGATGGGATGTTACTTTTCGTTAAACGCCGCGATGTTGCGGAATGAACGGTCGGTGAAGCTTGTGCGGTCGCTTCCAAGAGATCGCATACTGACGGAGACGGACGGTCCCTTTACGGATGACGCCGCAAGAGCAGATGGGCCCGCCGATGTGAGGCCGGCAAGAGACGGATTGGCGCGGTTGTTCGGAGTATCTCCAGACGAGATGGATGACTTGTTGACGAGCAATTTAAGAGAACTTCTCAGCTGAATTTATGCCAGAATGCACCCGCCCTTTCGTCGGTTCTAATTGAAGGAATTTCCGGTACGACCAGGGCTGCGGTTCGCTTTCTCACTTCCGTCGGGTTTGATCCCAGGGATTGAGAATTTCAAGCTCAAATCTATGAAAATCTGAGGCATTCCGGGTCACGAGCACCAGCCCGCGATCGATCGCGATGGCAGCGATCTGAGCGTCGAAAGTGGACGGGGTCTTGCCAGCTCGATCTCCATTTCCCATAAACCGGCCCCAAATTTTACCTGAGGCGTCATTGAAAGATAGTAGCCTGCTTTCGAATTGCTGACTGAGGTCTTCTTCTATCCACTTGGTCAACTTATCTCGGCGCGCCTTTTCCTTGACCTTGCTTGCGCCACGCATGAGTTCGCCTATAGTCATGGCGGACAGAAACAGCTCTTCCGGAGACTGTCGCTCCAACCAATCGATCACTTCTGGATCGGGTCTTGGGCGGACGGTTTCGCAGCTTTTTCGATGAACTGATCAAGGGCTGCTCTACGCGAAGCCCTGTCACAGGCAAGAGCGGTCTGCCTGAACTCCGCACCATCCAGCAGACCTTGGACATATCCCGCGACGGTATCAGCAGCGGTAATCAGAACGCTGTCGAGTGAGTGGATGTATTTGCTCGTTATCGAATTCGTGGAGTGGCCGACCAATGCTGCAACGGTGCTTTCAGTGAAACCGAGATCGTTGGCCAGGCTGGCGAAGCTGTGTCTTAGAACGTGAGCAGTGAAGTCGGGGATATCTGTGCCGCCGAAGATTCTGTTCCAATGGTTGGGGAAGCTGCCGAACATCTCCGCACCGCGTGTGCCTGGGAAGACGAAATCGCCGGGTGTCGTCTTTCGGTACTCTTCGAGAATCTCGATTACTGGGAGACCGATAGGCCGTACAGAGGCGCCCTCCTTGGAGTCAGACAAGCGGAGGCAACTATTTTCGAAATCGACCTCACCCCATTTGAGTTTTATGATCTCACTCCGACGGCAACCGGTCAGGGCCAGGAGTCGTGTGATTGCAACGGTCGGCGCGAACTCGATTGTCTGTTCGGCTTTGGTGAGAAGCTCCCCCAGTGTCTTGTATTCCGAACTGCTCAATCGGCGGTCGCGAACCCGATCTTTTGGCTTTCGAATGCCGTGCGCGACATTCTGTTCGATGATGCCCATGCTGATTGCATAGGTGAGCATCGAGCCAACAAGTCCGACACAGCGGCTCGCTGTACCGCGCCCACCTCGTAGGATCGATTTGCCGCGCGTGTTAGCGGTCTTGCGCACCGCCTTGGTTTTACCCGAGACGATATCATTCATCATCTTGGTGACGTTGGCCTTCGTCAGACCTTGGACATGCCGTTTACCGATCAATGGGATGATGTGGCCGTTGATGCGACCGATATCTGTGTAGATCGTATCCGGCTTTTTGGGTCGCCCGCCCTTGCCGAGAACGAGACCAGCATTCATCGCGTCGATATATTGAGCGGCAAGTTTTTCGACCGTGATGGCGTTGCGCTGGATCAAGCGTTCTTCAGCTGGGTTCTCGCCCTGAGCGATCTTGCCGAGTTGAACCCTGGCTTCTTTTCGCGCCGTGTCCGGCGTCCAGATGCCATGAAGTCCGATACTGTAGCGTCGCGATCGACCGGCGGCCCGATATTGAAGGACGTAGCTGCGCTTTCCTGACTTGAAGACGCGCAACCCGAAGCCGGGCAGTTCGTCGTCCCAGATGACGTAGTCTTTTTCTCGAACTTCGGCCGCATCGACGACACGCTTGGTGAGTTTTGGCATGAGAAGTCGCACCTTTCCGGCCGGTCCCGCGTAAGCACTGCGTAAGCAGTAGGGCGGAAGTCGTGACCTGTGTTCGGATAGAGACTTCGGTGGAGCGCTATAGAAAAACAATGTCTTTCAAAGCGTTATCGTACAAAGACGTGCTCTATCGCATGTTTCGGAAAGGCGTTATTAGATCCTCCGAAGGCAGAGGCCAGAGGTTCGAATCCTCTCAGGTGCGCCACCCTGTATTCAACGTCGGATTGAATTCGGAAGCCCTGAACAGTGGGCTTGTCATTTGGCTCGCTTAGCGCATTGATTGGGCAGTCATTGCAACGGCTCGCAAGCTAATAATCATAGCTGAGTTGCAGTGCTTGAGGGAGAGATATTCTGTCAGGTGCCGAGAATAGCAAATTAGCAGACTTGGCGGCTCTGCCGCCAATCGCTACGACTACGAGAAAACCGACCGGAAGATACAGTCAGTATAAGTTCTGAACAGACCAAAAGCGTCCGGGTGTTACCCGCGCCAGGTGCGAACCACGCCACAATCCATGTGTACGAAGTTCGATCCATAATACTGACCAACTCCGCCTGCGCGGCACGACATCGCTGCCTTGGCCATCTGTGAAACCGAGCGGGAGGCAAGGCGCAGATCAGCTGCTTGCCCTTCCATATGAAGCGAATTGCGCGCCACACGGCGCGACCGGGAGCGCAGCATTGCGTTGGTCTGAGGAGAGCGATAGCCGGACAACAGCATATAGGGTTCGTTGACATCCAGCAGGTTGTGTGATGCCGCCATGATATCAATCGTGCGCAAATCGATGGATTTTACCTGATCTGTGCGCCAATCACGCATGAAGTTGTTCACTTCTTTGACAGCGTCCTTGATATACTTACCATCGACCCAATAGATCATATCCAACCGTTCGCCAGTGCGACCGGAATACATACGAATGCGACGAATATCGCCGCCACCGCGTAAAAAGCCTGCTGCGTTGGAGTAGGTGGGTGCTGCTACGACTGCCGTTGCTGCAAACGCTCCCAATAGGGCACGCCGGGTCAAGCCCGAGGAACTGCTCTCTGTCATTTTAGTTTCGTCCCGTACTGTTCCTGCCTGCACACGATGTTACGTGCACTGTCTTAATTATTCCCATCCCAGATGCAGAATGTATGGCACAATCGGAATCGACGGCCAAGAAGTGTTTCAATTGCACCTTTTCAAGGGGGAATTTTCGGCAGTTTTTTGCGCATATGTCACAGCGAATCACGAAAATTTCGCAGTTGTGGGCTTTGGGTCACCCTGCCGATGCAAACGCGCATCAGGCCCACGAAGAAGCGAATTGGTAAGGATTTCGTGAGTGGACAAGCGTTCTGGCGCGACTGCATAATCGTACGACGATCAATCACCAGTTCAAGCTATTGAATTTCAAGGCCATCCTATGCTTTCCGTTCTCCGCACCAGTACCAGCATCCTGTTTGCCGCGTGTTTCGTGGCTACTGCATCTGTCGCCAATACGTCGTCCGAAGCCGCGCCAGGGACTGCGTTTCAGATGGCGATTGCTGAACATACGCCGCAGGCGCCGCAATTGGTCGAATTCTACCGGGCGAACGGGTTTTCGCCAGTTTGGGTGGGTGATACGCCCGAACACACACGGCGCCGGGCGGCGCTGATCAATGCGCTTACGAATGCGCATCTGCATGGCCTGCCACAGGCCGAGCCGACTGTTGCCGCCGTGATGGAGAAGATGGAAAAGGCCCGTTCGGTGCGCGATCTCGGTGCTGTTGAAGCAGAGCTGAGCGGTATCTTTGTCGAATACGCCGACGCGCTTTACGCAGGCATAATCCGGCCCAGCAGTGTCGATGAGGGGCTGGTGCGGTCAGTAGATCGTCGCAGCGCGGCCGAGCATTTGCAGGGAATAAACATGCAGGGCGCGGCCTACTTTGCAGCCCTGTCACCGCAAACACATCAATACCGCGCGCTGATGAAGCAGAAGCTGGTTCTGGAAAAACTGGTGTTCCAGGGCGGATGGGGGCCAACAGTGCCCGAAAACAAGTTGGAATACGGTGATACCGGACCGAATGTCGTCAAGTTGCGCGACCGTCTGGTGGTGATGGGTTACATGAAACCATCCGCCAGCCCGTCTTTCGGCAACGCGTTGTTGGAAGGTGTACGCACCTTTCAAACAGCGCATGGGCTTGAACCCGATGGCGTGGCGGGCAAGGGGACGATTGCCGAGATTAACCGTCCAGCCACAGACCGGTTGAAAGCCGTTTACGTTGCGTTGGAACGCGAACGCTGGCTGCCTCGGGAACGAGGTACGCGTCATATCCTTGTGAACCAAGCCGATTTCTCAGCCAAGATCGTGGACGACGGGCAAGTCACTTTTGAAACCCGCGCAGTCATCGGTAAAAATGCTCATGATCGCAGAAGTCCAGAGTTTTCGGATGAGATGGAGCATATGGTGATTAACCCAAGTTGGCATGTTCCCCGCTCGATCGTGACCAAGGAATACCTGCCGAAGCTGCAATCAAACCCGAATGCCGTGGGCCATATTCTGATAACTGACAGAAGCGGCAGGCAAGTCGATCGGAGTGCGGTGGATTTTACCCAGTTTACGACCAGAAATTTTCCTTTCGCAATGCGCCAACCGCCCAGCCAAAGCAATGCGCTGGGTCTGGTGAAGTTCATGTTCCCCAATAAGCACAACATCTATCTGCATGATACTCCACAGAAAAACCTGTTCTCGCGTGAGGTTCGGGCCTTTTCACATGGGTGTATCCGCTTGGCCCAGCCCTTTGAATTTGCTTACGCCTTGCTGGCCAAACAGGAGGAAGATCCAAAGGCATTCTTCCATCGCGTTCTGAACACCGGAAAAGAAACCAAAGTCAATCTGGAGCAGAAAGTTCCGGTGCATCTGATTTATCGCACGGCCTATATCGGGCCCAAAGGCGAAGTGCAGTATCGCCGCGATGTTTATGGGCGGGACGGCAAGATTTGGGAAGCCTTGCAAAAGGCAGGGGTGGCCCTGCCGGACGTTCAGGGGTAAGCACAGGGCAAATCCTGCCAAAAGGAAGCCCGCCATGCAGTTTACCATACAACAGATCGCCGAGTCTCTGGGGGCAGAATGTCAGGGCGATGGCGGCCTGACGATCGTGCGCGCCGCCGAACCGGGCGACGCAGGTCCGACAGATTTGGCGATGGCTATGTCTCCGAAATATGCCGAGGCGCTTGCCAACGGAGCCGCACGTGCGGCTGTCCTTTGGGAAGGGGCCGACTGGCAGGCGATGGGACTGCGTGCCGCGATCTTTGTCAAACGTCCCCGCATGGCCATGGCTGGCATCACGGCCATGCTGGATCGGGGGCAGGGAGTTGAACCCGGGATTCACCCCTCGGCCGTGATCGACCCGACCGCTGAAATCGGTCGGGATGTGGCGATTGGTCCGTTGGTTGTTGTGGGCGCGCGCGCCCGGATCGGCGCAGGCTCTGTCATAGGGGCACAGTGCGTGGTGGGAATGGACGCCATATTGGGCGACCAGGCGGTGTTGCGCGAAATGGTCAGCATTGGCGCACGGGCGCGGATCGGAGATCGCTTTATCGCGCAACCCGGTGCCCGGATCGGAGGGGACGGGTTTAGCTTCGTAACACCCGAAGTCTCGGGCGTCGAAAATGTACGCAAGACAATGGGCGATCAGGGTGAGGCCAAAGCACAGAGCTGGCTGCGCATTCATTCGTTGGGTGCGGTGGAAATCGGTGATGACGTCGAAGTCGGCGCGAATTGTACAATCGATAATGGCACGATCCGAAACACTTGTATCGGCAACGGATCCAAGTTGGATAATCTGGTCCATGTCGGGCACAACACTCGCGTCGGTCAGGACTGCCTGCTGTGCGGTCAGACTGGTGTGTCGGGATCGGTTGAGATCGGAAACAACGTGGTTCTGGGCGGTCAGACCGGCGTTGTCGACAACATATTCATCGGGGACGGGGTTATTGCCGGAGGCGGCACCAAGATACTGTCCAATGTTCCCGCCGGCCGCGTGATCATGGGGTATCCCGGCGTCAAAATGGAAACGCATACGGATATCTACAAGGCGCAACGACGCTTGCCCCGCATGGCCCGCGACGTCGAGGCACTCAAAAAGGCTGTTTTCAAACAGACCCCGAGCGATTAAATCAACTTCAAACTGATAATCAGGGGATCGACATGAGCATCAGCGACCGCGTCATCGCGATCATTGCAGAGCAGGCCGTTCTGGAGCCATCGGATGTAACGCCCGAAAGCACGCTGGAAGATCTGGGTATCGACAGCCTTGGACTGGTCGAAAGCATATTTGCCATCGAGGAAGAGTTCGACATTTCGATTCCTTTCAATGCCAACGAACCCGAGGCCAGTGATTTTGATATCTCGAATGTAGCTGCGATCATCTCTGGGATCGAAAAGCTTGTGTCGGAAAAGGTCTGACAAACGCTCATGAAACGCGTTGTCATAACCGGAGCGGGTACGATCAATTCGCTGGGCCATTCGGTCCCTGACACGCTGGAAGCCATGCGCGAAGGTCGTTGTGGTATTTCCGATCTGGAATTTCGGGATGTCGACCGGTTGGCCATCAAGATCGGCGGACAGGTCCGGGGGTTCGAGGCAGAAGGGCGGTTCAACCGACAGCAGATGTCGCTGTACGACCGCTTCACCCAATTCACCCTGACGGCAGCCAAAGAGGCGATTGAGCAGTCGGGTATCGAGTTTCATGGCGAACTTGCAGCCAGATCAGGTGTTGTTCTGGGGACTGCGGGCGGTGGTGTTTCGACTTGGGATGACAATTACCGTTCGGTTTATGAGGATGGAAAAAACAGGGTACATCCCTTTGTCGTTCCAAAACTCATGAACAATGCTGCCGCAAGCCACGTTTCCATGGAACACAACCTGAAGGGCCCAAGTTTCACGGTCTCGACAGCATGTGCGTCGTCAAATCATGCGATGGCTCAGGCTTTTCAGATGGTGCGTAGTGGCGCGGCTCCGGTCATGGTAACGGGGGGCTCGGAATCCATGCTGTGTTTCGGCGGTGTCAAAGCCTGGGAAGGGTTGCGCGTGATGTCGAAAGACGCATGTCGCCCTTTCAGTGCCAACCGCAACGGAATGGTGCAGGGTGAAGGGGCAGGTGTCTTTGTTTTTGAAGAATACGAACACGCCCGGGCCCGAGGTGCCGAAATTCTGTGCGAAGTTGTCGGCTTTGCCATGTCATCGGATGCCTCGGACATTGTGATGCCCAGCAAACAAGGGGCCGCGCGTGCCATGGCTGGTGCTTTGGCCGATGCGAAGCTGAACGCAAAAGATGTGGGCTATATCAACGCTCATGGCACCGGAACGGCTGCAAATGACAAAACCGAATGCGCAGCTGTGGCCGACGTATTTGGCCCACACGCCGACGATCTGATGATCTCGTCCACGAAATCCATGCACGGTCATCTGATTGGCGGGACCGGCGCGGTTGAGCTGCTGGCCTGTATCATGGCGCTGCGGGACGGTGTCATTGCACCGACGATCGGATATGAGGAACCGGACCCGGAATGCGCGTTGGACGTCGTACCGAACGAAGCGCGCGAGGCAAAGGTCGACGTCGCTCTCAGCAACGCATTCGCCTTTGGTGGGTTAAATGCCGTACTGGCCCTGAAGCGGGTTTAGTGAAAAAGCCGCCGTTACTAATACGGCGGCTTCCACGGATGTTTTTTTTTAGTTTGTGTTGACGTTCAGAGCGTCAAAGCCCGATGTGAAGCCGGAGAGCGACATGTCCATTTCAAGAACCTGATCCGGGAAACGGGCTGGAACCAGCGAAAACGTCGCTTTAGTGCCAGCTTTCATCGCATCGATATCCCCTTGGCTAAGACCTAATTGCGCGATGCAGCCCACGGGAACGCATTGGTGATAGTTGTACAATTTACGCGGAGCGCCATCGATTGACAGGGCCAGTTGCGCTTGCAGCAGTGTTTCCAGGGGTACGATGACGTTTGCCCAAGCAACGGCGGCACCACCTTCCGGCAGTTTCCCGATCGATACTTCTGCGATCGGATCACCATTGTTGCCTTCCAGAACCTGAACGATGGCACAAGGATCCTCGCCTTCCTGTGCCTTGATACAGGATACGTCCCAATCGCCGAATTCTTCCTTTACGAACTGTTCTCCGACCCGGGGTCCTTCCTGACCTAGGTCCAGACCAGCGTCTGGCGCGGTTGTGGTTGTGTCTTGTGCATACGCTGCTCCGGACAGCAGAACGGCGGCGACCGTGTTGAACGAAAGGATTTTCTTGAACATGAATGCCTCGGGTTGATGATTGATCTTTTTGCTTCGTTTAACACTCTTCTGAACCAGTGTCAGGCACTAACAGAACAGCCTTTGCGAAGGTGAACGGATTCTTGCCTGAGGGCTGGAACCGCACCTTCGGAGATTAGAAAAAGGGAGCTGTTCGACCAGCTCCCTTCCCCATAAGTTTCTCCCCGTCGGACTGGCCGACTTATTTATGCGCAAACCCTACGTAAGGGGCGCACACGGGTCAACAGCTATCCTCAATTTTTAATCTATGCGCCAGAATAATAATCCAGTGGCCGAACCAAAAGGGCCGTGCCAGCAGGCACGGCCAGTCGACAGGGAGGAAGTCTGCCCCGCAATGCAAGGCAAATAGACTATCGCAGTCAAAGGTTAACTTTGTATGCTGGCGGCGGATCGGTGAACAATAAGGCAATGTTAATGGGCACGAATATCTTTTTGGGCGGTGGCGGTGAAAACTATGGCCAGCCGCAGGAACTGGCGTTGAAATATGCGAACCGCCATGGGTTGATTGCCGGGGCAACTGGTACCGGCAAGACTGTGACATTGCAGATTCTTGCAGAAGGGTTTTCTCAGGCGGGTGTCCCAGTTTTCCTCTCGGATGTGAAAGGGGACCTGTCTGGGCTGGCCCTTCCGGGCAGCGAGACGCACAAACTGCATCAGGCGTTCCAAGACCGGGCTGGTCGGATCGGGTTCGATGATTTTGCCTATTCTGCCTGCCCAGTGACATTCTGGGATCTGTTTGGCCAACAGGGCCATCCCGTGCGCACGACAGTGACGGAAATGGGCCCGCTGTTACTATCGCGGTTACTGGAGTTGAGTGAGGCGCAGGAAGGTATCCTGAATATCGCATTCCGCGTGGCCGACGAAGAAGGGATGCCGTTGCTGGACCTTAAGGACCTACAGGCGCTGCTGGTCTGGATCGGAGAGAATCGGGCGCAACTGTCATTGCGATACGGCAATGTATCTACATCCTCGATCGGTGCGATTCAGCGACGTCTGCTGGTCCTCGAGAATCAGGGCGGTACAAAGCTGTTTGGAGAACCGGCGCTGGATCTGGCCGATCTGATGCGAACAGACGAAAACGGGCAGGGGATGGTGAACATTCTGGCGTCAGACCAACTGATGGCCGCCCCAAGACTTTATGCAACGTTTCTGTTATGGCTGTTGAGTGAACTGTTCGAAGAGCTGCCAGAGGTCGGAGACCCTGAAAAACCAAAGCTGGTGTTCTTTTTTGATGAGGCCCATCTGCTGTTTGACGATGCGCCAAAGGTACTGGTGGACAAGGTCGAACAGGTCGCCCGCCTGATCCGTTCAAAGGGGGTGGGGGTATACTTCACTACTCAGAGTCCCGCCGATATCCCGGAAGATATTCTTGGACAGCTGGGCAACCGTATTCAGCACGCATTAAGGGCATTCACGGCGCGGGACCGAAAGAACCTGAGGCTGGCCGCTGAAACCTATCGCGAGAATCCGACTTTTGACACGGAAACGGCAATTCGCGAAGTCGGCGTGGGGGAAGCCGTTACTTCCATGCTGCAAAAGAAAGGTGTTCCGGGCGTGGTCGAGCGCACGCTTATTCGCCCGCCGGGATCTCAGCTGGGGCCAATTTCAGATGCCGAACGCCGGGACATTCTAGCAGTTTCCCCAATGGCGGGGAAATACGACAAGAACATAGATCGAAAATCTGCCTTCGAGATTCTTCAGGCGCGGGCCCAAGCTGCGGCCAATGCCGCAGAACTGGCCGAATCCGACGAAGTTTTTGAAGCGCAATCGCCGATCGAACGCGAATACTCTTCGGCCCGCAGATATTCGGGCAGCCGGGTTGGCCGGTCCTCATCCCGGGTTGAGCGCAAGCAGGACACCTTTGCCACAGCGATGACCGAAGCGGTGATCAAAGAGCTTAAAGGCACTACCGGGCGCCGGATCGTGCGCGGTATCCTCGGCGGTTTGTTCCGCAACAGGTAAGAACGCAGCGCCCGTTGGGGGCGCTGTCGCGTTTACTTCAGTCGGCGTTGGCCTTCCTGACGGCAATAGGCGTCAGCCTCGGGGACAGACATCTTTGTGGCTGGGAAGTCGATTGCGCGGTCCCAGGTCACACGATCCTGACGATAGAGCTGGCAGGTCACAACACCTTTAGGAGTCTGTACCTTGACCGGCGTCGTCTCAAGATCTTCGGGGCTGGGAACGCATGCGGATACTACAACCGCAATAGCCGGAAACAGAATGAGTGATTTCAGATGTGGTGCTTTCATTTTCTACTCTTGTCTACTCGTCTTGTTGATCGATTGAAACGGCATAGGCGAGGGTGAGTGCCAGCAACCTGCCGCAAATCAAAAACACTGTGGTGGGTTCGTTTATTCAGAAAAACCTTAAGAATCAAGAAACCGCGCCAGATTAGTGGCGCGGTTTTGTGTATTGGAACGTGGCGTCGGTCTATTTCTCGGGGATCAGACCCCTTGGGCTGAATCTGAGAACAATCAACAGGATCAGGCCCATCGTGAAAAGGCGCATATGTGCGGCACTATCAATAAGATGTGACTTCAGCGCGCTGCCATCCGGCAAGCCTGCGGTGATCACACTCATCAACCACAAGCCAATCGGCTCGACCTGAACCCACAAGAACCAAATCAGGAACGCGCCCAGAACGGCTCCGAAGTTGTTGCCCGAACCGCCAACGATCACCATGACCCAAACCAGGAAGGTAAAGCGCAACGGATTGTAGGTGCCCGGTGTCAGCTGTCCGTCCAGGGTGGTCATCATCGCGCCAGCGATGCCGCAAATGGCCGACCCTAATACGAAAATCTGCAAGTGGCGACGGGTGACGTCCTTGCCCATCGCTTCGGCTGCAACTTCATTGTCGCGGATTGCGCGCATCATGCGGCCCCACGGGCTTTTCAGCGCCATCTGCGCCATCCACAGCAGCGCCAGAAGAACCAGCATGAACAGCAGCGAATACCCAAGTTTCACCGAAAGGGTGGATGCAGTGACCGGATCCAGCCCCAGCCATTCGGCGCGGGCAAGAAAAGCCGGATCTTGCTGCAAGTCAACTTCATACCCGACAACCGGCGAGGGGCGCGGGATGCCATAGACGTTCTTCACGCCGCGGGCCAGCCAGTCCTCGTTCTTCATGACGGCGATGATAATCTCGGCGATACCCAGCGTGGCAATCGCCAGATAATCTGACCGCAGCCCAAGCGCGGTTTTGCCAATCAGCCATGCCGCCCCGGCAGCCAGCAGACCTCCGGCAGGCCAGGCCAGCAGAACGGGCAGGTTCAGTCCACCGATGTTACCGGCAATCGCCGGGTCAATGGCTTCAACTGCGGCAACATTGGGGTCGAACACGGCCCGGTAGAGGAAAAAGCCGACGATAAGGACAGTGATTATTGTCAGCGTCTGCACCCGGCCTTTGGGCATTCTCGTTGCCACCAGTACGGCTGCAACAACAGTGGCAGCCCCCAGTAGCAAAGACAGAACGATACCATAACCGCCTGCGCCCCAGGCACCCGGGGTAGGCGCTGTTGATACTAGCACCACGGCCAGACCGCCCAGCGCGACGAAGCCCATGACCCCCACGTTGAACAGGCCCGCAAAGCCCCATTGCAGGTTCACACCGATCGCCATGATGGCCGAGATCAGCCCCATGTTCAGAATCAGAACGGCGGTGTTCCAGCTTTGCGTGAAACCGGTCAGCAGAATGAGGCTGCCAACAGCTATGAAAAGCAGAGTGTTTTTGACAGATTCGGTCATACTGCTTTTCCCTTGAACAGGCCCGTGGGCTTAAACAGAAGCACGATCAGCAGGATGACAAAGCTGACAGCGAACTTGTAATCGGTGGACAGGAGCTGAACCAATCCGGACGGCTCCAGGTTTTCGGGGGCCACATAGGTCAGTACTTTTTTCCAGGCATAGGTGATCGTCACCTCGGAAAACGCGATGATGAACCCGCCGGCAATCGCGCCCAGCGGGTTGCCCAGCCCCCCCACGATTGCTGAAGCGAAAATCGGCAGCAGAAGCTGGAAATAGACGAAGGGTTTAAAGCTTTTGTCCAACCCGTAAAGAACACCCGCTGTGGTCGCCAAGGCGGCTACGATGATCCAGGTGATCATCACAACACGTTCAGGGTTGATGCCGGACAAAAGCGCCAGATCCTCGTTGTCGGAATAGGCGCGCATCGACTTTCCGGTTCGTGTTTTGTTGAGGAACCAGAACAGTAAGGCCACGGCAATAACGGCCACTATCAGGGTGATCCCTTGCGAGGTCTTGATGGCCAGACCCTCCTGAAGGCCCGTCATGGACTTGAAGTCCCGCGCGGATATCAAGAATCTTGCACCGTCCGAGAACTTTTGATCATCCGGCCCGATGATAAAGCGCACCAGACCGTTCATGATGAACATTACACCCATTGAAACGATTACAAGGATAACCGGCTTGGCCTTTTGTTCGCGGTAAAAGCGGTAGACCAGTCTGTCTGTAACCAACACCAGCATGATGCAGCCAAGGATAGCAAAGGGCAGGGCGAGCAGGGCAGTCGGCAACGGCCCAAAGCTGACACCAGCGGCCTGTAAGCCCCAGGTGACAAGCACAGCGATCATCGCGCCAAAGGCCATGGTGTCACCATGGGCAAAGTTCGAAAACCGCAGGATGCCGTAGATCAGGGTCACGCCAAGCGCCCCCAATGCCAACTGACTGCCATAGGCAATCGCAGGCACGATGACAAAGTTGGCAAGCGCAACAAGCGCGTTGAGTAAGTCCATTATTTCTTCTCACTGTCCGGGTGCGACCTTATGGCATAACGGTCTGCGCGGGCACAATGTTTTGCACGCGGTTTATCGTCATATTTTCCTGCTGGTAGCGAAAAAACCCTAGAAAAGCTTTCAAGAAGGACGGACTTTCCACATCAAGCCCGGCTCAGTCACGCACCGGTCAATTCCGGTGCGTGGTCGAGATGGTCGGAAGGGGCTCAGGCGTTTGTTTCAGTACAAGCGCCGCGATCAGTCCCCGCGTTGGGGCCTTTGACCGAAAGATCAAAGGTCATGTCGTCATAGTTCACAACAAAGGTCATGACCTCATCGCCCTGGATATAGACAAACGTCATGTTGCCAACGCCTTTGAAGACCATCGCGTCGCCAGAAACACTTGCGGTTTCGATGATGCCCTTGTCTCCTTCCGACGCCCGTTTGAGGCGCACTTCACTGCCGTCGCGGTCTGAGACGCAGACAAAGTGGCGTTCTTCCGCAATTGCAGCGTTCGTGCACAAAGTGGCGACGGCCACCCATATCCATTTTTTCATTTTTGGGTCCTGAATAGAGTTTTTCATTCAGAAGGTTCGCTTGATTTCTCGGAATCAGATTTGTTTGTCCGGGAAACCGTTTCCTTCACAGCGCCCGGCGCTAAACGCACAATGTGACCGGATTGCAGCCGACGCGTGGAAATCTTGGGATGGCGGAATAATTTGAGCGTGGGCGAAACACATGCTCAGTCTTAGCCCGTTGGCTCAAAAAACAACGGGAAGAGTGAGGAAGCCCATTAATTGGGCACCTGACAAGCGCCACGATAAGAAGCCACAGACGGTATGCCGCTCGTAAGTTTCACGTGAACACTAATTCGTCCGTTATCTGACAACATGACGTTCCAGTTCTCAAATTCATCCAAAGGCGGTTGACCCTTCAGCAAAACCAAAACTACGTTCTGTTGGTTTTCCAGAGCAATCTTTGCGCCCGTTAAAACGAACTTTTCATGACCAGCAAACACGAACATGCCATACGGTTTTTTGATCGTTAGTATCTTCCGCCTTAAGAGGCTGAAATGCGAAGCTCAGGAGTCTTTGCAATACCCCTTGCGTTGTTTGCAGTCATTGAAATCATCGCCACCGCAATCAAGAGGTGGGTTGCAATCGTGTTTTGCGATACAGTGCATCTCGACACCGTTCGCCTTCAAACGCAGAATTTCTGCGAACCCGTTTCCGGGCACAAAAAAGAAGGTGGAAACCGCAAGGAATTTGGCAAGGTACTTCATTCTCACCCGCCTAAGAAACTCTTCCGCACTTCCGGATCGGCCAGCAATTCCTTGCCCGTACCAGTATAGGCGTTTCGCCCCTGAACCAGCACATATCCCTTATCGGCAATCTCCAGCGCCTGGCGGGCGTTTTGTTCAACCATCAGGATCGGCAGGCCGGTGCGTGCGACCTCGATGATGCGGTCAAAAAGCTCATCCATCACGATGGGTGAGACGCCTGCGGTGGGCTCGTCCAGCATCAGGACCTTGGGTTGCGTCATCAGCGCGCGACCCACGGCAACCTGTTGGCGCTGACCGCCAGACAGTTCGCCGGCAGGTTGGTTGCGTTTGTCGCGCAGGATCGGGAACAGGTCATAGACCTGCTCCATTGTGTCCGAGAAATCGTCGTGCCGGATAAAGGCACCCATCTCCAGATTTTCCTCGACAGTCATCGAGGTGAAAATGTTCGATGTCTGAGGAACAAAGCCCATACCGCGGATTACGCGGTCTTGCGGGGTGAGGCTGGTGATATCCTCGCCATCCAGACGTACAGAGCCGGCGCGCACATCCAGCATCCCAAACACGGCCTTCATCGCCGTTGACTTGCCCGCACCATTGGGGCCGACGATAACGGCGATCTCCCCCTTATCCACGGCAATGGTGCAGTCGTGCAGGATGTCCGGGCCTTTGCCATAACCGCCGGTCATGGTGTCGCCGATCAGAAACGGGCCGCCTTCAACGCGATGAGTCGTCCCGCTTTTACGATGGGCAGGCGTCATTGTTCCGATACCTTGCGTGTTGGTAATCGATGCGTCCTTGTTGCCCTTGTCGTCCTGATAGGGGTTGTCGCTCATGCCAGCGGTCATGTCTGGGCCTCCAGCTTGTCTTTGTTTTTGAGGCCGGTGCCAAGATAGGCTTCGATCACGTGCTCGTTTGCCTTGATCTCATCCAGAGTACCCTCGGCCAAAACCTTGCCCTCGGCCATGCAGATGACCGGGTCGCAGATCTTGCCGATGAAATCCATGTCGTGCTCGATGACAACAAACGTATAACCACGCTCTTTGTTCAGGCGCAGGATCGTATCAGCGATGGTCATCAGCAGGGTGCGGTTCACGCCTGCTCCGACCTCGTCCAGAAATACGATCTTGGCGTCCACCATCATGGTACGACCAAGTTCCAGCAGTTTCTTTTGACCGCCCGAAACCTGGCCGGCCTTGTGATCGGCCAGATGTTCGATGGTCAGAAACTCCAGCACCTCGTCTGCCTTGGCTTTCAGCGCGCGTTCTTCATCAGCGATGCGCTTGCGTCCGAACCAGGTATTCCATAGCGCCTCACCCGATTGCGCACCGGGCACCATCATCAGGTTTTCGCGGCAGGTCATCGACGAAAACTCATGCGCGATCTGGAACGTGCGCAGCAAACCCTTGTGAAACAGCTCATGCGGGGGCAGGCCGGTGATATCTTCACCATCCATAACCACCTTGCCGCTGGTCGGGGGCAAAACACCGGCGATTACATTGAACAGAGTGGTTTTTCCGGCCCCGTTGGGCCCGATCAGGCCGGTGATCGACCCTTTTTGGATTTCCAGCGACGCCCCGTCCACCGCGTGAAACCCGCCGAAATGCTTATGCACGTCCTCGACGACGATCATGGTATCCCCTTGCCTTGTCCCCGTGAAACGAGGTGCAGCCTTTTGTCATTGAAACAGCCCGGGCACAAGGCCCGGGCTGTTTGATTTTATGGTTTGATATGCGGGATCAACGGAAGTTGACGGTCTTGTTTTCGCCGTCGGTCACTTCGATCTCGCGGTAAGACCCTGCGCTTTCGCCGGGGCCGATCAACTCGACACCGGACGCGCCGACATAGTCGATGTCCTGACCGGCGGCCAGCAGTTCCAGACCTTTGGCCAGTTCACCCGGATAGATCTTTTCACCCGGTGCATTAGCGACGTCCATAACTTTGCCCGCGTAATCTGCCGGGTTGGTCGAACCGGCGGCTTGCATGGCGAACATGAACAGCGCTGCCGCGTCATAGGATTCGGGCGAATAGGGCGACGAACCGTCAAATCCGGCTGCTTCGGCCAGTGCAAAGTACTTTTCTGCACCTTCACCACCCGACCCGGCGATCTGACCGAACGAGCCGTTCAGGTCGGGGCCGACATTTGCGGGCAGCGAGTCGCCAATCATGCCACCGGGCAGACCAAAGGTGTCAAACGCACCGCTGTCCAGCGACGACTGGATGATGCCCAGACCACCCTGGTCCAGATAACCCGCGACAACCAGAATGTCTCCACCGGCCGAGGCCAGCGCGCCAACTTCAGCCGAATAGTCGGCCTTGCCGTCTTCGTGCGCCGTAACGATGGTCACTTCGCCGCCAACCGCTTCGAAGGACGTCTGGATCGCATCGGCCAGACCTTTGCCATAGTCGTTGTTGGTATAGGTCAGCGCGATCGAGTTGATGCCGCGATCCTTAAGGATATCAGCCATAACTTGACCTTCGCGCGCATCCGACGGCGCGGTGCGGAAGAACAGGCCATTGTCCTCCATGGTTGACAGGCCGGGCGAGGTCGCCGAAGGCGAGATCATGACCATGCCGTTAGGAATGGCAACGTTTTGCAGAATCGCGCCGGTTACACCCGAACAGTCGCCGCCGATGATGCCTGCAACACCGTCAGCGATCATACGCTCGCCGTTCGAGGTGGACAGACCGTTGTCGATACAGCCGGTATCGGCACGTACGCCAGCCACGCTGGCACCGTTCATGAACTTTCCGGATTCGTTGACTTCGGCGATTGCCAGCTCGGCACCCGATCCCATGGCGGGGGCAAGCGATTCAATCGGGCCGGTAAAGCCGATCAAAATCCCCAGTTTGACATCTTCGGCCATGGCTGCGCCGGCCAGCAATGCAGTTGCTGCAGTTGCAGTAAGCAGCTTTTTCATATGGTTACTCCCAGTTGTGAACGTATTCGTTCTGGCGACGACCCTAGGCAAGCTGTTCGGAAAAGAAAAGTCCTAACGCAAACGTGTTTTTTTCGTTTGAAATTCTATCTGTTTTGTTGGGACTCACCCCTGATTGTCACCGAAAGGGACCAGAATGCTCAGAACGGCGATGATTCTCTCTTTCTCACTGTGCGCCTTGAGTGCCGCGGCCCAGACGCTGTTGGTTTCAGCCGGGATTGTCCAACTGGAAGAAATGGTTGGCGGGCTAGAGACCCCATGGGCGGTTGGCATTTTGCCTGATGAGAGTTTCCTCGTCACGGAACGGGATGGAAGATTGCTGTATGTGCGAAATGGACAGCCGGTAGCTGTTTCAGGCGTTCCAAAGGTCGCGACTTTGGGGCAGGGAGGATTGTTGGACGTCACGATCTCACGCGATTTCAATCAAAGTCGAGAGGTCTTTCTGACTTTTGCAAAACCGCAAGGCGACGGTGCAGGAACTGCTGTTGCGGTTGCGCGCCTGTCCGAGACTGGCAAAAACCTTCAGAACCTTCGAGTAATTTTCGAGGCATCGCCAGGTGGTACAGGTGGTCGCCATTTTGGCAGCCGTGTGGTCGAAACGCCGGACGGGACATTATTCGTGACCTTGGGCGAACGGGGACAGGCGGAGAATGCACAGGATCGGTCCAATCCCATGGGCTCGGTCATTCGCATCAATCGCGATGGGACAGTTCCGGCGGATAACCCCTTTGTCGTGCAATCGAATATCGAACCCGAAATATGGTCTTACGGCCATCGAAATCCGCAGGGCGCGGATTTGGACGCGTTTGGCCGACTTTGGATCTCGGAACACGGGGCGCGGGGTGGCGATGAAATCAACCAACCCCGTGCAGGGCGGAATTATGGTTGGCCGGTTATTTCATATGGCACGCATTATTCGGGTGAAAAAATCGGCGACGGTACAGCTAAAGAAGGGCTGGAACAGCCAGTTTACTACTGGGATCCTTCCATAGCGCCGTCCGGTCTGCTGGTTTATTCCGGCAAGCTATGGCCGCAATGGAAGGGTGATATCTTCGTAGGGTCGTTGAAATTTGACTATATCGCACGGCTTCACGGTCAGCCGATGCACGAGGCCGAACAGATCAGAAGCCCTGAAACCGAGCGCGTCCGCGATATCGTCGAAGCGCCAGATGGGTCGATCTGGTTTATCTCGGTTGGGCGGGGGGCAGTTTACAGAATGGCTCCGGCGGAGTGACCTTACACCGATAGCCGCCCGCTCTGCGCGCCACGCTCGCGATACGGCGTGGTGTTGTAATGTGCGCGGTAGCATTTCGAGAAATGGCTGGGCGAGGCAAAGCCGCATGCCAGGGCTACGTTGATGACGCTCATATCCGTTTGCATCAGCAGGTTCCGCGCTTTGTGCAAGCGAAGTTCCATATAGTACCGCTTGGGCGAGCGGCTGAGATAGCGCCGGAACAGACGCTCAAGCTGGCGAGTCGACATACCGACTTCCTTGGCCAGAATCGAAGGAGAGATCGGCTCTTCGATGTTCTTTTCCATCATGAGAATGACCTGACTCAGCTTGGGGTGCCGGACCCCAATCCGCGTCGGTGTCGACAGACGTTGCGTATCCTGATCTGTCCGGATTGACGAATAAATCATCTGGTCCGCCACCGCATTTGCCAAGTCTTCGCCAAAATCGTCTGCAATCAACTTGAGCATCAGATCGATAGACGAGGTCCCCCCAGCCGTTGTCATCCGACCGCCATCAATCTGAAAGACAGCTTTCGTCAACTCGACCTCATCGAATTCTTCGATGAAACTGTCTGAGTTTTCCCAATGTATCGTCGCCCGCTTGTTGTCCAGTAACCCGGCCTTGGCCAGGGTATAAGCAGCCGTGCACAAACCGCCGATGCGCAATCCGCGCCGTGCCTCGCGTCGTAACCAGTTCAGAATGCGTTTGGTGGTGGCTGCCTGTACGTCAACGCCTCCGCAAATCAGAACGACATCGTCGCGCTGCAACTCCTCAAGATCACGGTCCAGCTTGAATTCGGTCCCGGCCGAACATGAAATCGAGTTTCCGCCTTCACCGGAAAGTGTCCATGTATAAAGCTGTTTGTCCGCCATGCGATTTGCGATGCGCAGACTGTCGAGCGCTGACGCAAAAGACAGCAGCGAAAAATTGTCCAACAGGACAAAAACGAAATGGCGGGGCGTGGCCCCAGCATTTTCGACCGTGACTGCTTGGCGTTGCACTTGCATGACAAAATGTCCTTAATTCTGCGCAGGAAAACCTGGTATCCCGCAGCGTATTTGGCAGTCACCATGATCAAAGCTTGTTTGCGGCGTCAAGAGGCGCAAATGGGATATGGTCACTCTTCATTGCTTTTTGTATAGAGGCGACCTGAACACTTCAGCGGAGATCAAAGCTATGACCGAATGGCAAAAATCGAACTGGCGCAACAAGCCCCGGGTTCAGATGCCAGACTATACCGACGCGGCCGCATTGGCCAAGGTCGAGGCCCAGCTTTCGCAGTATCCCCCGCTAGTCTTCGCCGGTGAGGCGCGGCGCCTCAAGCAACATCTTGGTGCCGCCGGTCGCGGCGAGGCCTTCCTTCTGCAAGGCGGGGATTGCGCTGAAAGCTTTGAACAATTCAGCGCCGATGCGATCCGTGACACCTTCAAGGTGATGCTGCAAATGGCGATGGTTCTTACCTATGGTGCCAAGGTGCCGGTGGTTAAAGTCGGTCGTATGGCCGGCCAATTTGCAAAGCCACGCAGCGCCCCGACCGAGGTTGTGGATGGTGTCGAGCTGCCCAGCTACCGCGGTGACATCATCAACGAACTGGCGTTCACGCCCGAAGCGCGGATTCCGAATCCCGAAAAGATGTTGCAGGCCTACACGCAGGCGGCGGCCACGTTGAACCTGCTGCGTGCCTTCTCAACTGGTGGCTTCGCCGACATGAGCCGCGTCCATTCGTGGACTCTGGGCTTTACCGACGAACAGGATGTTCAGAAGTACTCTGAGGTGGCAGATCGCATTCAGGACACCATCGACTTCATGGAAGCGGCCGGTATCACGGCAGACACGACACACGAATTCTCGACTGTTGAATTCTACACCAGTCACGAAGGTCTGTTGCTGGAGTACGAAGAGGCGCTGACCCGTCTGGATTCGACCTCGGGCAACTGGCTGGCCGGGTCTGGTCACATGATCTGGATCGGTGACCGTACGCGACAGCCTGATGGTGCACATGTCGAGTTCTGTCGTGGCGTTCTGAACCCGATTGGGTTGAAATGTGGTCCGACGACGACGGCAGAAGACCTCAAGGTTCTCATGTCGAAGCTGAACCCTGAAAATGAAGAGGGCCGCCTGACTCTGATCGCGCGCTTTGGCGCGGGCAAGGCGGGTGAACACCTTCCGCGTCTGGTCAAGGCCGTGAAGGAAGAAGGCGCCAAGGTCACTTGGGTCTGCGACCCGATGCACGGCAACACCATCAAGTCGGCCACGGGCTACAAAACCCGTCCGTTCGATTCTGTCCTGCGTGAGGTACACGATTTCTTTGGCGTGCATCAGTCTGAGGGCACGATCCCCGGCGGTGTCCATTTCGAGATGACCGGTCTCGACGTTACCGAATGCACCGGTGGTGTGCGTGCTGTAACCGAAGAGGATCTGTCGGATCGCTACCACACCGCTTGTGACCCGCGCCTGAACGCGTCTCAGTCGCTGGAACTGGCGTTCCTTGTGGCGGAAGAACTGACCAACCTGCGCCGTAACGGGTCAAAACGCGCCGCAAGTTAAGCGTTCGAAAAGAAAGAAAAACAGCGGGCCATCGGTCCGCTGTTTTTTGTTCCGGGTGTTCAGACTGGTTCAGTCATCCCGCGACACGACCAGACGAAGGTGTTTGGCCGCGCGTTTGAAATCCGTTTGGTCTTCGGCAAAACCGTCAACGGCTTTAGGCGCAGCAGGAACCGGTGCCTGAATTTCCGAAAACGATTTGATCCGCGTATCCGTAATCGAAAATCTGCGTGGGGTTTTACCAATCGCTCCTTCCGCGACCATGACCCCCAGAACCCGGCTGACGTCGCCCAGATCACTTTTGAGCGGCAAAAGGATCATGCAGGCCTGCATCCGGGTACGCCCAAGTATCCCGCTCGAATCCAGACCCAGTTCGGCAACGGCGGGTGTTGCAAATACCTGCTCCAGAACATCCTTAATCCTGGCGCGGTCATCGGGCTGAAAAAAGGACGTCACAGGCATGCCACGAACCTCCATCCCCGCAAGCCCGTTCAGGTGACTTCCGGCAAGGCGAAACCGAGCCAGTCCAGGGGCGATCCGTTCAAGAATGAAAGTATATTCGAGTATGTTTTCCAGCCCGCGCGGGTCAACCTGGGACCGCATCGGAACACCGTCACCTCTCAGCAATGCAGTCCAATACGCTTCGGCCTGGCGGATCGGCGTAAGGCTGCGCCCACTGTCAAAGCGATCCATTGCGACGATCTTTCCAAAATCTGACCCGGAACCAGTCCCGAAAAAGGTTTTCATTTTTTCACCCTTACGTCAATTGGCCGCCATTTTCATAACATGCAACACAACCGGAGCATTTGTGGCCTGCAAGCCATTACCAGGGGTAGTTTGACTCGGGTTTATTCAATTTTGGAGCAATTCTTTAACGAATGGTTAACTTACCCCAAACAAAGGCGGCCTCAGCCAACTCTTGCTCTGTACCGGTCAATCGCATTAGGTGCGGCAAACATCCAAAAGGGTGAGGCCACAGGAAAGGACAGTCATGATCAGATCCATGACCGGGTTTGCCTCGGGGAAGGGTGAATACGGACCGCATAGCTGGACGTGGGAGTTGCGCAGTGTCAACGGTAAAGGCCTTGATATGCGCCTGCGCGTCCCTGAATGGCTGACCGGGCTTGAGGTGGCCCTTCGGGCCACGCTGTCAAAATCCCTGAGCCGTGGGAATGTGACCCTTTCAATGCGTCTGAATCGTGAGGACTCTGCCTCGGAACTGGCATTGAACGAGGTCGCTATGGCCGCTGCTCTGAGTGCGTTGGAGCAAACACACAAGATGGCAGCTGCGCGCGGCATCGCTCTGGAACCGGCGCGCGCCTCGGACCTTTTGGCACTGAAAGGCATGTTGGATGCAACCGCAGATGCGGATGATCCCGCTCCGCTGGTGGCGCGCCTGACCGAAGATTTCAACGACCTGTTGGCCGCTTTTGTCGGAATGCGCCAGACCGAAGGCGAAGCGTTGGCGGCCGTGCTGAACACTCAGCTGGACCAAGTTGCGGCGCTGACAGCGCAGGCAGCCGATCTGGCCGTGCAACGCAAGGACAAGATGGCCGCGGCACTTCGGGACAATCTGGCGCACGTACTGGACAATGCGCAGGGCGCGGACCCGGATCGCGTCGCGCAGGAACTGGCTTTGATCGCGGTCAAAGCCGACATTACCGAAGAGATCGACCGCCTGTCTGCACATGTGGCCGCAGCGCGAGAGTTGCTTGGGCAGGAAGGGGCTGTCGGACGCAAGCTTGATTTCCTGATGCAAGAGTTCAACCGCGAAACCAACACGCTGTGTTCCAAGGCTCAGAGTACGGATCTGACGGCTGTCGGGCTGGAATTGAAGGCGGTGATCGATCAGATGCGCGAACAAGTGCAAAACGTGGAATAACGATGGGAACGACTGATATGGCGGATCGCCGAGGCCTTTTAATCATCCTGTCTTCCCCGTCCGGGGCAGGCAAATCCACCCTGGCAAAGCGGCTGATGGACTGGGACAAGGACCTTGAGTTTTCGGTCTCGGCCACAACCCGTGCCCCGCGTCCGGGGGAAGAACATGGGCGGGATTACTATTTTCTTTCTGAAGACGAGTTCAAGCAGAAGGTCGCCGATGGCCAGATGTTGGAACATGCGCATGTCTTCGGTAATTTCTATGGCTCACCCGCTGATCCGGTGCGTAGTTCGATCCACGCGGGTAAGGACGTGCTGTTCGACGTGGACTGGCAAGGCGAGGTTCAGATCCGCAACTCGGATCTGGGTAAGCATGCGTTGTCGATCTTCATCCTGCCGCCATCGATCCCTGAACTGCGCCGCCGTCTGGAATCGCGTGGACAAGATAGCGATGAAGTTATCGCAAGGCGGATGCTCAAAAGCTGGGATGAGATCAGCCACTGGGGCTATTACGATTATGTCCTGATCAATGACGATCTTGAGGCGACCGAAAAGAAGCTCAAGACCATCGTCAGCGCCGAACGGATGCGCCGTATTCAACAGCCAAATCTGCAACAACACGTGCGCAAACTTCAAAACGAATTCGAGGGGCTGTCATGACGATCTTCGCGTTAGGCGAGCACATGCCGGATATTCACGAGGACACATGGGTTGCGCCCGATGCCAACCTGATCGGCAAGGTTGTGCTGGAAAAGGGTGCCTCGGTTTGGTTCGGCTGCACGATACGCGCAGATCACGAGGAAATCCGCGTTGGTGCAGGTAGCAACGTTCAGGAAAACTGCGTCATGCACATCGATGCCGGGTATCCTTTGTGGATTGGTCCGAATTGCACCATCGGACACAAAGTGATGCTGCACGGATGTACGATCGGACAAAATACTCTGATCGGAATGGGCGCGATTGTTCTGAATGGTGCCCGGATCGGACGGAATTGCCTGATCGGGGCAGGGGCCTTGATCACGGAAGGCAAGGAGATTCCGGATAACTCCCTTGTGATGGGGGCTCCGGGCAAAGTGGTGCGCCAACTGGACGAGGCCGCAGCAAAACGGATTACCCTAAGCGCGCTGCACTATCAGGAAAACATGCGCAGGTTTCGGGACACCTTAAGACCTGTCCAGTAAGACGCGCGGATTGATCGGGGTTTGAAGCATGTCAGATAACCTTCTTGATGGATTTGTTCAGGCCATCCCTATGCCCGCGCTGATGGTGGATCAGACCGAACGGATCATTGCCGCCAATACGGATGCAAAAACCTTTCTGGGGCAGAATATTGTAGGGCGGCATTTTGCGACCATCCTGCGGCAGCCACTGGTTCTTGAAGCGATTGAGCAAAGCCTTCAGTCGAAGGAAACCAAGACGGCGCGTCATCTTTCCAGTGACGGCGCTCAGGACACAACATTTGATGTGCAATGCCGATATATGAACGGGGTCGGAGCCGTGTCGGGTGGCGCCATTCTGGCCACTTTTCAAGATGTCACGCACCTGGAACAGGCAAGTCAGATGCGCCGGGACTTTGTTGCCAATGTCAGTCACGAATTGCGGACACCGTTGACGGCACTGATGGGCTTCATTGAAACCTTGCGCGGCCCTGCACGCAACGATCCGGCTGCGCGTGACCGGTTCCTGCAAATCATGGCCGATGAAGCCAACAGGATGAACCGGCTGGTTGGCGATCTTTTGTCCCTGAACCGCGTGGAAAGCGAAGAAAGAGTTCGCCCAAAACAACAGCTGGAGCTGACAGGGCTGCTGCAATCCACCCTTAACTCGTTGCGCCCCCTAGCGGAAGAGGCGGGTGTGACGCTGACGCTTGACGCACAGGACGGCCCGCTTGCAGTAACCGGAGACAGCGATCAGTTACGGCAGGTATTCACCAACCTGATCGAAAACGGAATAAAATACGGTGCCAGCGGTGGCAGCGTCACAGTCAGCGTTTTGTCATCAGAGCGTGACGCGGCGATGCGTGGGCCTGGGGTGCGGGTGAAGATCATCGACAAGGGGCCAGGAATTGATTCTGTGCATCTGCCACGCCTGACCGAGCGCTTCTATCGCGCCGACAATCACAGGTCGCGGCAGTTGGGTGGAACGGGGCTGGGGCTGGCCATCGTCAAGCACATCGTCAATCGCCACCGCGGACGGTTGCGCGTGGAAAGTGAGTTGGGAAAAGGTTCCGTCTTTACAGTCATCTTACCACGGTAGCCCTTCCCGCATTATCACCCTTCAAAATCTGCCTCGTTACGTTTTTTTGACCTGAAATCTCCGGATAAACGAGGGTTGTCATAAAAGCGTTACACACTTGTCACAAAAGGCTTACGCACGGCACCTAGGGGTGCACGCAGGATCATCATGGGGGTGATCAATCATACCTTTTCAAGGAGACTGAAATGTCCTTTGTAAAACTGTCGGCTTCTGCGCTGGCAATCACCGCCGTCTCGGCAACCACCGCTGCTGCCCGTGACAACGTTCAGGTTGCCGGTTCGTCGACCGTTCTGCCATATGCGTCGATCGTCGCGGAACTGTTTGGTGAGAACACCGACTTCCCGACCCCGGTTGTTGAATCGGGCGGTTCGTCAGCTGGTCTGAAGCGTTTCTGTGAGGGTGTTGGTGAAAACACCATCGACATTGCAAACGCATCGCGCGCGATCCGTGAAAAAGAAATCAAGGCCTGCGCCGAAAACGGTGTGACTGACATCATGGAAGTCCGCATCGGTTATGATGGCATCGTCTTTGCAAGCCAGCAGAACGGTCCTGCCTTCACCGCTTTTGAACCTGCCGACATCTTTAACGCACTGGGCGCAAAAGTCCTGAAAGACGGTGAAGTGGTTGATAACCCTTACACCACCTGGGCCGAATTCAACCCGGAACTGCCTGATGTAGAAATCGCTGGCTTCATTCCAGGTACCAAACACGGCACCCGTGAAGTATTCGAAGAAAAAGTTCTGCTGATCGGTTGTGAAGCGACCGGTGCGATGGAAGCCATGATTGCTGGCGGCATGAGCGAAGACGACGCAGAAGATGCTTGTCTGGCTATTCGTACCGACGGCAAGGCGGTCGACATCGATGGTGACTACACCGAAACGCTGGCGCGTATCGACACCAACCCCAATGGCATCGGCATTTTCGGCCTGGCGTTCTACGAGAACAACACCGACAAGCTGAAAGTGGCAACCATGTCGGGTATCGCTCCTTCGACCGAAAGCATCTCGACCGGTGAATATCCGGTTTCGCGCCCGCTGTTCTTCTACGTGAAGAAAGCCCATATCGGCGTGATTCCCGGCCTTAAAGAATACGCCCAGTTCTTTACCCACGACGAAATCGCAGGCGCTTCGGGTCCTCTGGCAAATTATGGTCTGGTTGCGGACCCTGAGCTGGCACAGACTCAGGATGCAATCGCCAACGAAGTTACCATGGGTTCGGGCAGCTAATCCCGCCTTTGGTTCGAAATACCGGGGGGCGGCATTCCTGTCGCCCCCACATTTTTTAGCTTTCCCGGCCAAGACCAAATGGGGGTTTCATGCCGATAGTATGGCTTGTTCTGATCGTGCTAGCGATTGCTGCAGTCGGTTACCTGTTGGGGCGCACACGCGCCCTGCAAAGCGCCACAGGAGATATCCGGGCTTTGCACTCGCTTCCGTCGTATTATGGCGCAAATGTCGCCCTCAAGACGATCGTTCCCGCATTTGGCCTTATGATCCTCTGGTTGCTAGTACAACCGCTTTACGTGAACTCTCAGGTATCCGAAATGATCTCGGGTTCCGCCATCGAAGACGGCGCGTCCCTCAATCTGGTCATGGCCGAGGTCCGTCGCACCGCGTACGGCTTGGATAACGCAGTTGCCGCCGGGCAGATACCCGAGGAACTGGCGCGCAACGAGCGCGCGGATGTGATCGACATGACCCAGCGTCTGAAGGATGCCGGGCAAGTGGTGACGTCGGATATCACGCAACCTGTGCTGCGCGCGGCGCAAAGCTATCGGATCATGAATGCGACCGGCTATTCGATCATGACAGTCGCCGTCATACTGACGGCACTCGCCGGTGCTGCGGTCAGCTGGCTTCAAACCCACGCGGAATACCGCGCGCGCAATGTGGTCGAGCAGGGCGTGCGAATCCTGTTGCTGGCAGCCGCGTCCATCGCAATTCTGACTACTGTCGGGATCGTCCTGTCCCTGGTTTTCAACACTTGGGAATTCTTCAAACTCTACCCTGCTACCGATTTCTTTTTCGGCACGACTTGGGCCCCCAGTTTTTCGGGGCGCGGCGGGTCGTCTGAACTTGGCATTCTTCCCCTGCTGTGGGGGACATTCTATATCTCGCTCGTTGCCCTTCTGGTGGCTGTCCCGATCGGGCTGTTCGCCGCGATTTACCTCAGCGAATACGCGTCACCCCGTGTCCGCGCCGTAGCAAAACCGCTGCTCGAGATACTGGCAGGTATCCCGACCATCGTTTACGGCCTTTTTGCGCTGCTTACCGTTGGTCCGCTTTTGCTTGGACTGTTCGGGGATGACGGGCTTGGCTGGATGAAGGCTGGCACGGCAGTCATGACCGCTGGGTTGGTCATGGGCATCATGCTGATCCCGTTTGTGTCCTCGTTGTCGGATGACATCATCAACGCGGTGCCGCAGGCTCTGCGCGACGGTTCTTACGGATTGGGTGCAACGCAGTCCGAAACCATCCGTCAGGTTGTTCTGCCAGCGGCGCTTCCGGGTATCGTGGGGGCGATCCTGCTGGCCACATCGCGCGCCATAGGTGAGACAATGATCGTGGTCCTTGGGGCAGGGGCCGCAGCGCGGCTGAGCCTGAACCCGTTTGAAGCCATGACGACCGTCACCGCAAAAATCGTGAGCCAGCTGACCGGAGACGCGGATTTCGCATCGCCCGAAGCGCTTGTAGCCTTTGCACTGGGCATGACCCTTTTCACCCTCACGCTTGGGCTGAACATCTTTGCCCTCTACATCGTGCGCAAGTATCGGGAGCAATACGAATGACCGACGCCAGCATGCAAAGCCCAGAAACAGGTCATCGCTCAGTCTCGCTGACTGTAGGGGATGCACATACCAAAAAACGTGCAAATGCAGAGAAACGATTTCGGGCATACGGGATTGTCGCTATTGCAACGGGCCTGTTCTTCCTGATCGTTCTGTTCGCCTCGATCCTGTCGCAAGGTATTCCGGCCTTTCAGCGCACTGTTGTCAGCGTGGATTTCACCTTGTCCGCTGCGCAGCGAGACGAGGCGGAAAGTACGTTGTTCAAGACCAAGGCCTATTCCAACCTGTTCATCGCTCAGCTGAGCAAGGAACTGGAGGACCAAGGGATCAGCGTTGATTTCGACGAAGCGGCCATCGAACGTCTTCTTGGTAAAATCGGCGGTACAATCCGAACTTACTATGCCGACAACCCCGGCAAGCTGGGTGATCCGGTCAAGTTTGATCTGGCCGCCTCCAGCCGGGTCGACGGGTATTTCAAAGGCCGCGTGTCCCGTGACACCTTGCAGGACAGCCGGTTTCTACAGCTAAGCGATCTGGATCTGGTTGATGCGCTGGAACAGGCGGGCATCATCAAGCAGGCTTTCAACTGGCCGTTCATCACCGGCGCGGATTCTGGCGTTGACAACCCGGGCGGTGCTGGCATCGGCGCCTCGGTCATTGGGTCGTTTTTCATGATGCTGGTGGTTTTGGGCCTGTCACTGCCCATTGGTGTGGCAGCGTCGATCTATCTTGAAGAATTCGCCCCGCAGAACAGGTTCACCGACCTGATTGAAGTGAACATCTCGAACCTTGCAGCCGTGCCGTCGATTGTGTTCGGTATTCTGGGTCTGGCCGTGTTCATCCAGTTCATGCACCTGCCACAATCGGCACCGCTGGTAGGTGGTCTGGTTCTGACCCTCATGACATTGCCGACGATCATCATCTCGACCCGCGCCTCGCTGAAAGCGGTTCCACCGTCGATCCGTGATGCAGCGTTGGGGGTAGGGGCCTCGAAAATGCAGGCTGTGTTCCACCACGTGCTGCCTTTGGCCGCGCCGGGCATTCTGACCGGCACCATCATCGGTCTGGCACAAGCCTTGGGTGAAACTGCACCGTTGTTGCTGATCGGCATGGTAGGCTTTGTGGCGCGGGGATATCCCGACGGGTTCCTTGCCGGCTTTACCGAGCCGAACTCGGCAATGCCCGCCCAGATTTACACTTGGGCCGCACGCGCTGATGTCGGGTTCTACGAAAAGGCCTGGGGCGGAATCATCATCCTTTTGATGTTCCTGCTGACCATGAATATCATCGCTATCATCCTGCGCCGCCGCTTTGAACGCCGCTGGTAATTGGGGGCAATAATGAACGACATGACACGAGTGGAGAGAACCGTGGACTCCAAAGACATCAAGATCAACGCGAAGAAGGTTCAGGTTTATTACGGTGATACCCACGCCATCAAGGACGTGAGTGTTGAGATCGAAGACAAGACCGTCACGGCCTTTATCGGCCCTTCGGGTTGTGGAAAATCGACCTTCCTGCGGTGTCTGAACCGGATGAACGACACCATCGATATCTGCCGTGTCGAAGGTGATATCCTTTTGGACGGCGAAGACATCTATGACAAGCGGGTCGACCCCGTACAGTTGCGCGCCAAAGTGGGTATGGTGTTTCAAAAACCGAACCCGTTCCCCAAGTCGATCTACGACAACGTGGCCTACGGTCCGCGCATCCACGGCTTGGCGAAGAATAAGGCGGAACTTGATGAAATCGTTGAGAAATCCCTGCGCCGAGGCGCGATCTGGGATGAAGTCAAGGACCGTCTGGATGCGCCTGGCACGGGCCTTTCAGGGGGGCAGCAGCAGCGTTTGTGTATCGCGCGAGCCGTGGCAACCGAACCGGAAGTCCTGTTGATGGACGAGCCGTGCTCGGCGCTGGACCCGATTGCAACCGCACAGGTCGAAGAGTTGATCGACGAATTGCGTTCCCGATATTCGGTTGTGATCGTCACCCACTCGATGCAGCAGGCCGCGCGCGTCAGCCAGAAAACGGCCTTTTTCCACCTGGGTAATCTGGTGGAATTCGGTGAAACCGGTCAGATCTTTACCAATCCGGTCGATCCGCGCACGGAAAGCTACATTACAGGCCGTATCGGCTAAGCACAGGTATCAAACAATGAGCGAACAACATATTGCATCTGCTTTTGACCGCGACCTCGAAACAATCCAGGCGCATATCATGAAGATGGGCGGTCTGGTTGAGGCCGCTATCATGGGCGCGGCGCGCTCGCTTGAAAGCCGTGACGTTGAGCTGGCCCAGGAAGTACGACAAGGTGACAAGGCCATCGACGCGTTGGAAGACCTGATCGACGAGGAAACCGCGCGTCTGATTGCGTTGCGCGCGCCCACGGCCAGTGACCTGCGACTGGTTCTTTCGGTCCTGAAAGTATCCGGTAATCTCGAGCGGATTGGCGATTACGCGAAGAACATCGCCAAGCGTACGACCGTTCTTGCCAATGCGGGCGAGATCAGCGGCAGCGCAGCTGCCTTGCGCCGCATGGCGCGCGAGGTTGAGCGTATGCTGCGCGACGCGTTGGACGCCTATATTCAGCGCGACGCGGAACTGGCCACCGACGTCATCAACCGCGATGAAGATGTCGATCAGATGTACAACGGCCTGTTCCGCGAATTCCTGACTTTCATGGCCGAGGATCCGCGCAATATTTCGGCCTGTATGCACCTGCATTTCATTGCCAAGAACATCGAGCGTATGGGCGACCATGTAACCTCGATTGCCGAGCAGGTGGTGTATCTGGTTACAGGCGACCGCCCGACCGAGGCTCGGCCCAAGGCCGATATAACGTCGCAAACAGTGTAGGAGAGGCTTGAGATGTCCGCAGATCAACCGACGGTTCTGGTGGTCGAGGATGAGTTGGCCCAACGCGAGGTGCTGGCCTACAACCTTGAAGCCGAAGGTTTTCGCGTCTCAAAGGCGGCCAACGGTGACGAAGCTATGCTGCTGGTCGACGAAGACTGCCCGGATATCATTGTTCTGGACTGGATGATGCCCAACCTCAGCGGGATTGAGGTTTGCCGCCGGCTCAAAAGCCGTCTGGACACACGTTCGATCCCGATAATAATGCTGTCGGCCAGATCAGAAGAGGTAGACAAGGTTCGCGGGCTGGAAACTGGTGCCGACGATTATGTGGTCAAACCATATTCGATCGTCGAACTGATGGCGCGTGTCCGAACACAACTGCGCCGCGTCCGACCGGCAACTGTTGGCTTGCGACTGGAGTACGATGACATCATTCTGGATTCGGAAACCCACAAGGTCAGCCGTGACAGCAAGCCCTTGAAACTTGGTCCAACCGAATTCCGGCTTCTTAGCACGTTCATGGAAAAGCCGGGCAGGGTCTGGAGCCGTGAACAATTGCTGGATCGGGTCTGGGGACGCGACATCTATGTCGATACGCGTACCGTTGATGTTCACATTGGACGATTGCGCAAAGCCTTAACGCAACATGGCGGGGATGATCCGGTTCGCACAGTCCGAGGTGCCGGTTACGCGTTGGGATAAATCGCATCAGACCTGTGTTGATCGCATGGGTCTGATGACTGATTGCAATGGAATCTGAGTATATCTCCGCTACTTCCAATTAGCGTGTAATTGGTATTATGTTAAAAACGTAATACTTGTAATACGGAACGCAAGCCAACACATTGAAAACACTGTAACGAACCTGCCCGGAATACGCATGGAGCTTGAGAACAAAACTGTCGTTATCACCGGCGCTGCCCAAGGTATTGGTCGTGGTCTTGCAGAACGGTTTTCCCATGAAGGTGCACGTGTAATCTGCTCGGATGTCGACATCGCTGGCGCAAATTTGGTCGCTAAGCAAATTGGTGGTCAGGCGTATACCTGTGACGTTTCCAGCGAAGCGCAGATCAAAGCTCTGATTGATTTTGTTGAGGAAACTGTCGGTCCAATTGACCTGTTTTGCGCAAATGCCGGAATTCTGACGCTTGGTGGTCTCGATGTTGCGGACGAAGATTGGGATCGGATCTGGAAGATCAATGTCATGTCCCATGTCTGGACTGCTCGCCATCTGGTTCCACGCATGGTTCGTCGCGGCGGCGGATATATAATGATAACTGCGTCTGCGGCAGGTTTGCTGAACCAACCTGGTGCAGCCCCATATGGGGTTACCAAACACGCGGCTGTAGGATTTGCCGAATGGCTTTCGCTGACATATGGCGCTGAAGGATTGAAAGTCTCGGTCCTGTGTCCGCAGGCGGTACGTTCGAAAATGACCGAAGGCCATGAAATCTCAGTAGCTTCGATTGATGGGATGCTTGAGCCCAGAGATGTGGCAGAATCCTGTGTGCAAGCTATTCGAAATGAACGGTTTTTGGTTCTGCCTCATCCACAAGTCGCTGATTATTTGCAATTCAAAGCGGCTGATTACGATCGGTGGCTTAGCGGAATGCAGAAGTTAAATCAAAAGTTTATGGGCAATACTTAAGGTCGTGCGCGAATTCTGCGCATCAATCCTTCCTGTGCGACAGATGCAACAAGGGTACCGTCCTCGGAATAGATCGATCCACGGTTAAAACTGCGTCCCTGCCCCGTCCACGGCGAGTCCATTACGTAAAGATGCCAGTTCTGAAAATTTACCGGTGCGTGAAACCATAGCGCGTGGTCCAGACTTGCGCCGTTGAACTCTCCGCTAAACCAGCTCAGACCGTGTGGCCGCAATCCAGAGGACATCAGGTTCATGTCAGACGCATAAGCCAGAAGTAAGTGCTGCGTTCTGGTGTCGACCGAAGCAGCAGCGGGCATACGGAACCAGGTCTGGTTTCGATCATCAGAGACTTTCGGTGTGAATGGGTCCAGATGATCGACTTCCCGAACCTCGATCGGGCGTTCGCGCAGCAATTCGCCCCTCAACCTTTCGGGAACACGTTCAACGTATGTTTTACGCAATTCAGATCGGGACGGGTACGCTTCCGGTGCGTTCACGACGGGCATCGGATGCTGATGGTCCCAGCCTTCATCTTGGACATGAAACGATGCCGACATGTTCAGGATTTGCTTTCCGTGCTGAATCGCAACCACACGGCGGGTTGTGAAAGAACCTCCGTCTCGCGCGCGATCAACTTGATAAATAACGGGTTTCTCTGGATCTCCTGGGCGAATGAAATAGGCGTGTAGCGAATGGCACAACCGCTCTTCAACAGTCCGATACGCCGCAGCGAGCGCTTGCGCGATGACCTGTCCGCCAAAGATGCGTGTGGGCGTTTCACCGCCCGACCCTGTCCCGCGAAACAGATCGACCTCAAGCCGTTCAATATCGAGAAGATCCAGTAAGATACGTTCCGCTTCGGTCATCGTCTGCTCGCAAGTTGTGTCGTCCGGCACCGGGTATCAGTACAGAGGAAATCATTCAATCATGGCCGCATGAACCAGTGCTTTGAGTTCGGCGCGGGATGGGTACGAACTTGAGGGGGACAGTTGGGTAAAGAAAATCGCCGTCAGGTCATTCTTCCAGTCAATCCAGAAATAGGTCGACGCCATTCCACCCCAGCTGAAATCCCCGATAGAGCCGGGAACCCTTACCAGACCGGGATTCAGAACAACCGCACCGGCTAGCCCAAAGCCCATTCCTTCCATCGGTTGCTCTGCGAAACTCTGCGGACCCATTGACGCAATGTCCCCGGGAAGGTGATTGCGCATCATGAAATCGACGGTTTTCGGGCTAAGTATGCGGTACCCGTTCCCGGCCCCCCGATTTCGAAGCATGTCCGCGAATTTGGCATAATCATCGATTGTCGAAATCAGACCGCCACCGCCGGAAAAGGTCGTCGTGTTTTCGAACGGGGATACTATGTGGGAATCGAACAGTCTCAGGCTTTCGCTACCGTGATCCGCGGAATTCAGGGCCATCGCGTCGCCAGCCAATGGGGTGTAGAGCGATGCGAAACGATCCCCTACCCCAACGGGTACGGAAAAACCTGTTTCTCGCATGTTGAGTGGTTCAAGGATTTCGGTTCGAAAGAACTGCTCCAATGACTGGCCCGAGACCACCTCGATCACACGACCCAGCACGTCAATACCGACCGAGTATTCCCAGCGTGCACCGGGTTGGAACGCCAGTGGCAGCCCTGCCAGATCGCGCACAAGGTGTTCCAGAAGTCCCTGATTGGGTTTGAAAATAAGGTCTCGTTCATCCATCGCATGGGGTAAAAGCCCGGGGTTGAACGGATAGCTTAACCCACTGGTATGCGTCAGTAACTGATGCAGAGTGGGAGACGGTGCAGCCTCGGTCTGATCCAGTCTCTCCGCCCCCGGTACCAGCGCGTGCATATCTTTGAATTCAGGTAGAAGTTCAGAAACAGGCGCGTTCAGGTGAACAAGTCCACGTTCGACCAATGTCATCAACGCGACTGATGTGACCGGTTTGGTCATGGAATAAATGCGCACCAGCGTGTCGCGTTGGAATGGCCGGCCAGTCTCCAGACTGCTGACACCACTGGCATGAAAAAAGGCTTCGTCCCCTTTGTGGCGCAGCAAAAAGGATGATCCGGCATATTTGCGCTGCTCAACATAGCTCTCCATCCAATGGCTAAGCCGATCCAGCCGGGTTTGATCAAACATGGATTGCCTGTGGGACATTT